>NZ_JBVHHB010000005.1:122165-372038 GCF_055561295.1 Kitasatospora sp. NPDC022785
AGGCCGCCTCCTGAGCCTCCTCCGCCGCCTCCTGGGCCGATTCCCGGGCCGGCCGGGTCGCGGCCCCGGCTTCGCTCGGCGCCGTCGGGGCGCCGGCAGAGGAGGCGTCGGCTTCCGCCGCCTCGTCTGCCACCTCCCGAGCCGCCTCCCAGGCCGCCTCCTGAGCCTCCTCCGCCGCCTCCTGGGCCGATTCCCGGGCCGGCCGGGTCGCGGCCCCGGCTTCGCTCGGCGCCGTCGGGGCGCCGGCGAGCAGGATGTCCAGGAGTCGGACGGCGGCAGCCTTGTCCAACGGGTCGTTGCCGTTGCCGCATTTGGGCGACTGCACGCACGAGGGGCACCCGCGCTCGCACTCGCAGGCGGCGATCGCCTCCCGGGTGGCCGTCAGCCACTGGACGGCCCGCTGGAACCCGCGTTCGGCGAACCCGGCCCCACCGGGGTGGCCGTCGTAGACGAACACGGTGGGCAGCTCGGTGTCGGGGTGCAGAGGCACCGAGACGCCCCCGATGTCCCAGCGGTCACAGGTGGCGAACAGCGGCAGCAGCCCGATGGAGGCGTGCTCGGCGGCGTGGGCGGCTCCGGGCAACTGGTCGGGCGGGATGTCCGCGTCGAGCAGCTGGTCCTCGGTGACGGACCACCAGACCGCGCGGGTGCGCAGGGTGCGGGGCGGCAGGTCGAGCTTGGTCTCGCCCATGATCTCCCCGGTGGAGATCCGCTTGCGGAGGTAGCCGACCACCTGGTTGACCACCTCCACCGAGCCGAAGCTGAGCCGGCCTTCGCCCCAGTCGACGGTGGTGTCGGTGGAGAGCACGGAGATGGAGGTGATGTCCCGGGCGGCCGTCGTGTACGGCGGGTCGGCCGGCTCGACCAGCGCGACGGACGTCTCCAGGTCGAGTTCCCGGACGAGGTAGCTGCGCCCCTGGTGGAGGTGGACGGCTCCGGTGTGGACGGTGGTGTGGGCGGCGGAGGCGTCCACCGTGCCGAGCAGCCGCCCGGTCGGGGCCTCGACGATCTGCACCGGGCTGCCGCCGCTGCCGCGCAGGTCGACCGCGTCGGCGGCCCGTTCGCGGCGGGTCCAGTACCAGGCCTCGCCACGGCGGCGGAGCAGTCCGCGGCGTTCCAGGACGGGTAGCAGCGGGCCGGCGGAGGGGCCGAACAGCTCCAGGTCGGCATCGGTGAGCGGCAGTTCGGCGGCGGCCGCGCACAGGTGCGGGGCGAGCACGTGCGGGTTGTCGGGGTCGAGCACGGTGGCTTCGACGGGTGTGGCGAAGAGGGCCTCGGGGTGGTGCACCAGGTAGGTGTCCAGCGGGTCGTCGCGGGCGATCAGGATGGCGAGCGCGCCCTGGGCCTCGCGCCCGGCCCGGCCGGCCTGCTGCCAGAGCGAGGCCCGGGTGCCGGGGTAGCCGGCCATCAGGACGGCGTCGAGGCCGGAGATGTCGACGCCGAGTTCGAGAGCGGAGGTGGAGGCGAGGCCGAGGAGCCGGCCGGTGTGCAGGTCGCGTTCGAGGGCCCGGCGTTCGTCGGCGAGGTAGCCGCCGCGGTAGGCGGCCACCCGGTCGGCGAGCGGTCGGCCGAGCTGGTCCTGGGCCTGCAGCGCGACGAGTTCGGCGGCGCGGCGGGAGCGGACGAAGACGACGGTGCGGGTCTGCCGCTCGACCAGGTCGGTCAGCAGGTGGGCGGCCTCGGCGGTGGCCGTCCGGCGGACGGGTGCGCCGTGCTCGCCGACGTTCTCCGTGAGCGGCGGCTCCCAGAGGCCGAAGAGCATCGGGCCGCGCGGCGAGGCGTCCTCGGTGACCGCCTCGGCCGGTACCCCGGTGAGCCGGTGGGCGGTGGCGGCCGGGTCGGCGGTGGTGGCCGAGGCGAGCAGGAACGTGGGCGAGGAGCCGTACCGGGCGCAGATCCGGCGCAGCCGCCGCAGCACCTGGGCGACGTGCGAGCCGAAGACGCCCCGGTAGCTGTGGCACTCGTCCACCACCACGTAGCGCAGCGTTTTGAGGAAGGAGGACCAGCGGGCATGGGCGGGCAAGATGCCGCGGTGCAGCATGTCCGGGTTGGTGAGCACGTAGGAGGCGTACTGGCGGACCCACTCGCGCTCCTCGGGCGGGGTGTCGCCGTCGTAGAGGGCGGCCCGGACCCGGGGCGGGGCGAGTTCGGCGGCCCGGCGGCGCTGGTCGGCGGCGAGCGCCTTGGTCGGGGCCAGGTACAGCGCGGTGGCGCCGCGGCCGTTGCGGGCCTCGGTGCCGTCCAGCAGGTCGCTGAGCACCGGGGCCAGATAGCCGAGCGACTTGCCCGAGGCGGTGCCTGTGGCGATCACCACAGAATGGCCGCTTTTGGCCAGATTCATCGCTTCTGCCTGATGGGCCCAGGGCTGATCCGCGCCGAGCTCCCGGGCGGCGGTCACGATCTCGGGCCGGATCGAGTCGGGCCATGGCGAATAACGGGCGGTTCGGGCGGGAAGGTGCTCCGTATGGGTGAGCCGGTCCGACCGCCCCCGGGTGGTGGACAGGGTCGTGAGCAGTGCCTCGGGCAGGCTGTGACGGGGCGGCATGAGGACCCAGTGTGTCACCGGCGTGACGGAGAATCGTTGTAAGCCATCGTGCGGGCATGGTCGCAGGTGGTTGAATGTGGCCGTGACGGCCGTACGGCCGGGGGTCGCAGCGCTGAGGCTTGCCACGCGTTGGCTGGGCGTGCCCGGGGCTCGCGACCATGCGGTGGCGGCCGTCCGGCCGAAGATCGCAATGACGTAGCAAGGCAAGGTGCTGGAGGTTCCGTGGACCTGTCCCTGTCGACCCGTACAGTCGGCGATCGCACGGTCGTCGAGGTTGGCGGCGAGATCGATGTGTACACCGCCCCGAAGCTGCGTGAGCAGTTGGTCGAGCTCGTCAACGACGGCAACTACCACCTCGTCGTCGACATGGAGGGCGTGGACTTCCTCGACTCGACCGGTCTGGGCGTGCTGGTGGGCGGTCTGAAGCGAGTGCGGGCCCACGAGGGCTCGCTGCGCCTGGTGTGCAACCAGGAGCGCATCCTGAAGATCTTCCGCATCACCGGCCTGACCAAGGTCTTCCCGATCCACACCTCGGTGGACGACGCGGTCAACTCGACCGACTGACGCGGCCGGGCCGGCCTCTGTGCCGGTCCGCCCGATCCATGCGTCCGGGTGCGCCGGGGCCCTCGTGGCCCCGGCCGCCCCGGCCGCCTCAGGGCCGGTGAGACCGGCCCGCGGGGCCGCATGCCCGGCCCCGGTCGGACACCCCGAGGGGGAGAAGATGGCAACCGTCGAACTTCGATTCAGTGCGCTTCCCGAGCATGTGCGTACGGCCCGGCTGGTCGCCGCGGCAGTCGCGAGACGAGCGGGGGTCGACGAGTCGGTGCTCGACGAGGTGCGGCTCGCCGTGGGTGAGGCGTGCTCCCGTGCCGTCGGTCTGCACCAGCGCGGTGGCGTTACCGGTGCGGTCCGGGTGGCGCTCACGGACCAGGAGAAGCGTTTCCTCATCGAGGTCGAGGACGAGGCAGGCCCCGACAGCGTCCCGGCTCCGGGCGCGGCCGCAGGGGCCGATCCGGACGAGGACACCCTGGGCCTCGCGGTCATCACCGGACTGGTCGAGGACCTGGAGGTCACCAGCGGCTCCGGCGGTGGCCTGATCCGGATGAGCTGGCCGGTCTCGGTCGACGCCGTGGCGGTCTGACCCCGGGCCTCCGGTTTCCCGGGTCTGAGTTCGATCGTCTCCCCGGCCCCTGAGGCCGCTCGTTTCCCTGCTCCCGAGGTCCCGGATGGTCCAATTCCCGGGCGTGCTTTGACAAACTGTTGAGCCTGGCGGTTCGCTGCTCTCGGCACGACCGGGTCCGATCGGTGATCGGACCTGTCGTAGAAGAGGGAACCCATGCGGATACGCATTCTGTGGCCGGCCGGTCAGGCGACCGCCATGCTGGCGGCCACGCCCACCTCCGAGCTGCTCTGGGCCGCATTGCCGATCAGTTCGTCGGCGAACACCTGGGGTGAGGAGGTCTATTTCGACACCCCGGTCAGCGTGCCGCGGGAGCACGACGCCCGGCAGGTCGTCGAGCCCGGCACGGTGGCGTTCTGGACGGACGGCGACAGCCTCGCGCTCCCGTACGGTCCGACGCCGATCTCGCGGGACGGGGAGTGCCGGCTGGCCAGCCCGTGCAACATCCTCGGCGAGCTGGACGGCGACGCCCAGGTGTTGCGTACCGTCCGGCCGGGCGATCCGATCCGGGTCGAGCGGGCCTGACGCGCGCTTGAACCGGGCCTGATGCGCCCGTCAGTCGGGCCTGAAGCGTGCTCGAACCGGGCCCGCACGGGTTCCTTGGACCCGCTCCGCACCGGCTCTGCACCGGCGCTGCACCGGCTCTGCACCGGTTCCGCACGGGGGCGGCGCCCCGGGCCCCTCCCGGGCCCTCCGGGGTCCGTACCGGCCTGTACCGCGGTGGGGCGCGGCCCGGAGGCAACCCGGGTCCGGGCCGGGGCCGGTGCGGGGGCGGGACGGGAACCGGGGGCGGGTCGGCGGCCGTGTAGGTTCGCAGTTCGACGACCGAAGACGACCGAAACCGAAAGGCTTCTCCCGGTGAACAAGCGACTGCTGGCCGTACCCGCGCTCGGCGCGCTGCTTGCGTTCGGCGCCGTCGGCTGCGGCGACGACAACAGCAAGCAGCTGGAGTCCTGGGCGACCAGCGTCTGCGGCGCGGCCAAGGACCCGATCGCCCAGGCGCAGACCGCGCTCTCGGACACCGGGCAGGTGAAGACCGGCGAGGCCCCGGCCGACCTGCAGAAGCGCCTCTCCGCGGACATCGGGCGGCTGGCCAAGACCAACCAGGACATCGCCGCGGCCATCGACTCGGCCGGGGCGCCCAAGGTGGACGACGGCGCGACCCTGCAGAAGGACACCGTCACCGAGCTGAACAAGGCGGCCGACGGCTACCTGGACGTCCAGAAGAAGCTGGACGGGCTGTCCAACACCGACCAGGCGAAGTTCGCGGACGGGCTGCGCAGCGTCGCCGACCAGGTGCAGCAGCTGGCCTCGCTCTCCACCCAGGCACAGGCCAAGCTCCAGCGCGGCGAGCTCGGTGCCGCGATGGCCAAGCAGCAGGGCTGCAAGCCGGGCGCGGCCGCCGCGGCGCCGACCGCCGGGGCGAGCGGCTCGGCAGGCGCGGGCGGCGCCCCGGCGGCCGGCGACGCGACCGGTACGCCCGCGCCGGGCTCGACGGACCCGGCGAGCCCGGCGGCCGGTGCAACGCCCACGGACGCCGGTGGCACGCCGGCCCCGTCCGCCTCAGCCACCCCGTCCAGCCCGTCCACCCCGGCGCCCTCGGCGAGCTGACGCGGGCGCTGCGCGCCACGCTCCGGACCACCACGCCCCTGTCGGCCCTCGGCCGGCGGGGGCGCTTCCGCTGTCGGCGCCATGCCGGGCGCGGCGCCCGCAGCGGACCGGTGCCCACGGCGGACCCTGGGGACCCGGGGACCCGGGGACCCCAGGGGACCGGTGCTCACGGCGGACCGGGCCCGCGTCGGGCGCCCGAGCGGGCGGGCGTGCCCCGCGGCCCGGGGGACAATGGCGGGGTGATCAGTAGCCCCGTTCTCGACCCGACCCGCCTCGCCAAGCTGCGCGAGGCGCTGCTCGCCGCCTCGTTCACCGCCGACGGCTGCCTCGACCTGCTCGGGCCCACCGGGTACGCGGCGCTGGCCCGCAGCGAGGCGGTGCCGGCACTGCGCGCGACCCGCGGGGGCAGCCCGCTGGAGACGCTCGTACGGCTGTTTCTGCTCCAGCAGCCCGTGCCGTACCGGGCGGCCGCCGCCGCACTGCCGGTCGAGGACTGCCTGGCCGACGGCTGGCTGCGCCCGGACGGCGATCTGGTGCGGGCCACCGTGGACGTCCGCCCGTATGCCAACGAGGTATCCGGGCTGCCGAGTTCGGACGCCTGGGTGGTCTCCGACCTGGGCTGCGCGGTCGGCGGCGCGGGCGGGATCGGCTCCGGCGAGACCGCCCACGGCGTGGCCCGCAAGGACCTGGTGCTCGGGGTGGGCGGCGCGTCCACCACGCTGGCCAACATCACCGTGCGCAGGCCCGTCCGCGCCGCCCTGGACCTCGGTTCGGGCTCCGGTGTTCAGGCGCTGCACGCCGCCCGCCACGCCCAGCGCGTCACCGCCACCGACCTCAACGCGCGCGCACTCCGGTTCACCGAACTGACCCTCGCGCTCTCCGGCTTCGAGAACACCGACACCGCGGCCGGCAGCCTCTTCGAGCCGGTCGGTGAGCGCAGGTTCGACCTGATCGTCTCCAACCCGCCGTTCGTGATCTCGCCCTCGGGCCGGTTCACCTACCGCGACGGTGGGATGGCCGGTGACGACCTCTGTCGCAGCCTGGTCCGCTCCGCCGCCTCTCACCTGGAGCCCGGCGGCTACTGCCAGTTGCTCGCCAACTGGCAGCACGTCAAGGGCGAGGACTGGCACGAGCGGCTGGCCGGCTGGGTGGCCGGCACCGGCCTGGACGCCTGGATCGTCCAGCGGGAGGTCCAGGACGTCGCCCAGTACGCCGAGTTGTGGCTGCGCGACGGCGGGGACCACCGAGGCCCCGGCGGCGACTACCAGGCCCGCTACGGGGAGTGGCTGGACGCGTTCGAGGCGGGCCGGGTCGAGGGCATCGGCTTCGGCTGGATCACGCTGCGGGCGGGCGGCGCCGAGCGGCCGACCGTCCGGGTGGAGGAGTGGCCGCACCCGGTCGAGCAGCCGCTCGGCCCACACATCGAGGAGTGGTTCGCCCGGCAGGACTTCCTGCGGACGCACGACGACGCCGGGCTGCTCGCGGCCCGGTACGTGCTGGCCGACGAGGTGGTGCAGGAGCAGGTCGGCGCGCCCGGGGCGGAGGACCCTGAGCACGTGATCCTCCGGCACAACCGGGGCATGCGCCGGGCCACCAAGGTGGACACGGTGGGTGCCGGGTTCGCCGGGGTCTGCGACGGGACGCTCTCGGCGGGCGAGATCGTGGACGCCATCGCGCAACTACTCGGCGAGGACCGGGTGGTGCTGCGGGACCGGGTGCCGGAGTCGCTGCGGCTGCTCACCGAGCAGGGGTTCATCCAGCCGGCCGGCTGAGCACCCGGCAGCCAGAGCCCGGCGACCCCCGGCAGCCAGGGCCCGGACCCCGGCAGCCAGGGCCCGGCGACCCTCGACAGTCAGGCCCGGTGACCCCGCCGGCCGGGCCGGCCCGAGTGCTGCCGGCGGCCCGGTTCATCCCTCCGTACCCCCTGGTTCGCCTGCCGGTCGCCGAACAGCTCTCCCCCGTTGGCCCCCGGCTGTGAGGCTCTGTCCACAGGCTGTGGACAGAGCTGGGGGTCGAGGGGTGGAGACGACGACGGCGACGGTGGGCGGCGCGGTGCTCGCGCTGTTCGGCGGCGCGCTGCTGCTCTGGTGCGCCGCCGAAGTACGCCTTCGCCACGTCGTGCGCCGCCGGGGCGTACCAGCGGTGGCCACCGTGGTTGCCGAGACGGACACCCACGGCGAACTCGACAGCGCGCCGTTGCTCACCTTCTCCGCGCCGGCCGCGATCGACGGCCCCGGCGCGGCCCGCAGGGCCGAGGTGGTGCTCACCCGGCCGCGCGGCCACACCCCGTTGCGCCGCCCACCGCGCTTCTCGCCCGGCACCTCCGTCCGTATTTCCTACGACGCGCGCCGGCCGGCCCGGGTGGTGCTGGCAGCGGCGGAGACCGGCCGGGTCGTGGTCTCGGATCTGCTGTGGACGGCACTGGGCGCAGGTTGTCTGGCCGCCGGCACCACCCTGCTGACCGCGGCCGCCGCAGCCCACTGACGGAGCTGCGGACCGGTCGTGGAGGCCGGTGTCCCGAACCGGCCACAGCGTCCGAATCCGGCCACCCGAACCCGGTCCGGCCACCCGGCCCGCTGCCGGACCGAACCGGACCGAACCGGAGCGCTGCCCCCGGACCACCCCCGAACCACCCCCGGACCACCCCCGAACCACCCCCGGACCGCCCCGGCGCCCCCCTGTCACCAGCCCCGTCGCCGGGCGTCGATTTTCCGTTGACAGATTTTGAAATCCGTCATTCCATCCTTCGAAACCCGCCGAAGCCCCCCTCCACGGGGCGCGATCCTCCATCATCGGGTTACCGTTCGAGTGGCGTCGGTCGGCCTTGCCGGTGAAAAAGCGGGATCCGTCCGTTTGACAAGGGTGGCCGGGGTACGGTCACACTCCGCTGGTGGGGTCGTCGTTCAGCGGCAGCCCCGGGACGGTGGAGGGGTCGGGCGGAGCGCAGCCCGTGCTGCCAGCGCCGACCAGCTCACATAACGACCGGGAGAGAAGAGCGAAGGTGTCCCCGAGCAGCGAGACCGCGCACGGACAGCGACTCGTCATTGTCGAGTCGCCGGCCAAGGCGAAGACGATCAAGGGCTACCTTGGCCCCGGCTACATCGTCGAGGCGAGCGTCGGGCACATCCGCGACCTGCCCAGCACGGCGGCCGAGGTCCCGGACAAGTACACCGGCGAGGTGCGCCGCCTCGGCGTGGACGTCGACCACGACTTCGCCCCCATCTACGTGGTCAACGCGGACAAGAAGTCCCAGGTCAGCAAGTTGAAGTCGCTCCTCGCGGAGTCCGACGAGCTCTTCCTCGCCACCGATGAGGACCGCGAGGGCGAGGCCATCGCGTGGCACCTCCAGCAGGTGCTCAAGCCCAAGGTGCCGGTGCACCGGATGGTGTTCCACGAGATCACCAAGTCGGCGATCCAGGAGGCCGTGGCCAACCCGCGCGAGCTGAACCAGCGCCTGGTCGACGCCCAGGAGACCCGCCGCATCCTCGACCGCCTCTACGGCTTCGAGGTCTCGCCGGTGCTGTGGAAGAAGGTCATGCCGAAGCTGTCGGCGGGCCGTGTGCAGTCCGTCGCGACCCGGCTGGTGGTCGAGCGCGAGCGCGAGCGGATGGCGTTCCGCAGCGCCTCTTACTGGGACCTGGTCGGCACCTTCGGCACCGGCCGCACCCCGGCCGACGCCGCAAACCCGGAGACCTTCGGCGCGCGACTGTCCGCCGTGGACGGCAAGCGGATCGCCAGCGGCCGTGACTTCGGTTCGGACGGCCGCCTGAAGGCCGGCAGCACCAACACCCTGCACCTGGACGAGCAGGCCGCCCGCGCGCTGGCCGCCGCCCTGGAACAGACCGCGTTCAGCGTCCGCAGCGTCGAGTCCAAGCCCTACCGCCGCTCGCCGTACGCGCCGTTCCGCACCACCACGCTCCAGCAGGAGGCCAGCCGCAAGCTGGGCTTCGGCGCCAAGCGGACCATGCAGGTGGCCCAGAAGCTGTACGAGAACGGCTTCATCACCTATATGCGTACCGACTCGACGACGCTCTCGGACACCGCGATCGCCGCCGCCCGCGCGCAGGTCACCCAGCTCTACGGGGCCGACTACCTGCCGGACGCGCCGCGCACCTACGCCAGCAAAGTCAAGAACGCGCAGGAGGCGCACGAGGCCGTCCGCCCGTCCGGCGACCGCTTCCGCACCCCCGCCGAGACCGGCCTGAGCGGCGACGACTTCCGGCTGTACGAGCTGATCTGGATGCGTACCGTCGCCTCCCAGATGAAGGACGCCGTCGGCCAGTCGGTCACCGTCAAGGTCGGCGGCCGCGCGGCTGACGGCCGGGACGCCGAGTTCTCGGCCTCCGGCAAGATCATCACCTTCCACGGCTTCCTCAAGGCCTACGTCGAGGGCGCCGACGACCCGAACGCCGAGCTGGACGACCGTGAGCGCCGGCTGCCGCAGGTCGCCGAGGGCGACCCGCTGGCCGCCGACCAGCTCACCCCCGAGGGCCACGCCACCAAGCCGCCGGCCCGCTACACCGAGGCCTCGCTGGTCAAGGAGCTGGAGGACCGGGAGATCGGCCGCCCCTCCACGTACGCCTCGATCATCGACACCATCATCGGCCGCCGCTACGTCTTCAAGAAGGGGACGGCGCTGGTGCCGTCGTTCCTCTCCTTCGCCGTGGTCAACCTGCTGGAGAAGCACTTCGGCCGGCTGGTCGACTACGACTTCACCGCGAAGATGGAGGACGACCTCGACAGGATCGCGGCCGGCGAGGCGAAGTCCGTGCCGTGGCTGAAGCGCTTCTACTTCGGTGAGGGCGAGGGCCACGCGGCCGGCGGTGCGGCCGAGGCCGGCAACGGCGACGGCGACCACCTGGGCGGCCTGAAGGAGCTGGTCACCGACCTCGGCGCGATCGACGCCCGGGAGATCAGCTCGTTCCGGATCAGCGACGACATCACCCTGCGGGTCGGCCGGTACGGCCCGTACGTCGAGCGCGCCTCCGCCGTCGAGGGCGAGCCCGGCCAGCGCGCCGACATCCCCGACGAGCTGCCGCCGGACGAGCTCACCGTCGAGCTGGCCGAGGAGCTGCTGGCCAAGCCCAGCGGTGACTTCGAGCTCGGCCAGGACCCGGTCAGCGGCAACCTGCTGGTCGCCAAGGACGGCCGGTACGGCCCGTACGTCACCGAGATCCTGCCCGAGGGCACGCCGAAGACCGGCAAGAACGCCGTCAAGCCGCGAACCGCGTCGTTGCTGAAGTCGATGGCGCTGGACACCGTCACCCTGGACGACGCGCTGAAGCTGCTGTCGCTGCCGCGCGTGGTCGGGACGGACCCGGAGGGCGTGGAGATCACCGCGCAGAACGGCCGCTACGGCCCGTACCTCAAGAAGGGCACCGACTCGCGCTCGCTCACCAGCGAGGAGCAGATGTTCACGGTCACCCTGGAGGAGGCCCTGGCCATCTACGCGCAGCCGAAGCAGCGCGGCCGGGCCGCCGCCGCGCCGCCGCTCAAGGAGCTGGGCACCGACCCGGTCAGCGAGCGTCCGGTGGTGGTGAAGGACGGCCGGTTCGGACCGTACGTCACCGACGGCGAGACCAACGCCACGCTCCGCAAGGACGACGAGGTCGAGACGATCACGCCCGAGCGCGGCTACGAGCTGCTCGCCGAGAAGCGGGCGCGCGGGCCGGTGAAGAAGACGGCGAAGAAGGCCCCGGCGAAGAAGGCCACCGCGGCCAAGAAGACGGCGACCAAGACCGCGGCGAAGAAGACCGCCACGGCCAAGACCGCCGCCAAGAAGACGACCACGGCCAAGACGGCGACCGCCAAGAAGACGGCGGCGAAGAAGACGGCCGCGAGCAAGACCACCGCCACCGACGAGGGCTGACCTCTCGCCGGCGGTACCGGGCCCGCGTCTCCCCTCCGGAGACGCGGGCCCGCGGTCGTCGAAGGACGGGGCCGGCGGTCGTCGAAGGAGGGGCCGGCGGTGCCGGGGGAGGGGCCCGCTGACCTCTCGGCGGAGGGCCGCCGTCTTCGAAGGAGCGGTCAACGAGCTGTGCGGGGTGCGTCACAACCCTGCAATGACAACGATCCGGAAGGCCGCTCACCCTTTTGCGGCAACCGCCGACCGCTACGCTGACCGTATGACGAGCGAGGAGCAGCCCACCCCCAGCGCCGCCGCGGCCGCCAGAGCCGGCACGCCCGAGCTGCCCGAGGTCGCGCCCGCCGGTACCCCCGGCGAGCGGGCCCGCGCGCTGCTGCGGCTGCGCCCCTACCGCCGGCTCTGGACCACCCAGCTGATCGGCGGCACGGCCGACCGGCTCGGCCTGCTGGTGCTGCTCGCGCTCACCGTGATCGCCGCCGCGCTCGGCGGGCAGTTCGGTGACCTGCCGCGCAGCCTCGCCTTCGCGGTCGCCGCCGTCATGGCCGTCCGGCTGGCCGCCACCGTCCTGGTCGGCGCCGCCCTGCTCGGCCCGGTGCACGGGCTGCTCGACGGGAAGCTCGACCGGCGCTGGACGATGCTCGGCGCCGATCTGCTGCGGGCCGTGCTGATCGGCGTCGCGCCGTGGTGGATCGTCTGGCTGGGCTCCGGCGCCAAGCCCTCCGGCGCCGCGACCTACCTGCTGCTCGGCACCGTCTTCGTGACCGGTGCCGCCGAGCGGGTCTGGGCCATCGCCAAGGCCGCCGCCGCCCCGGCGCTGCTGCCGCCGGCCAACCCCTTCGCGCCCGCCGCCGAGCAGCGCCCGTCCGCCGCCAACCTGGACACCGTCCGGACGCTGGACCGGCGCACCGGCTGGGCCACCGTGCCGCTCGCGGCGGCCGCGCTCGTCGCGCTCACGCTGCTCAACAACATCTTCGCGGCGGCCGGCTCGGACTGGCTGCGGGCCCACCAGACCACGTTCGCCGCGCTCGGTGCGGCCGTGCTGTTCGCGGTCTCGGCCGTCCGGACCTACCAGCACGAGCTGCCCGGCGGTCCGGTCTCCGCCGCCCCGCACTCCCCGCTGCAGGGCCTGCGCGCCCCGACCGATGCGACCCCCGGGCCCGCGCTGAGCAAGGGCCGCACCGGCTCCGCCCCGTACTTCACCTTCGCGGTCGCCGCGGCCTACGCCTCGATGGCCGGGGTCGCCGCGCTCGCGCTGCTGACCGCCGCCGAGCACCGGGCCGGGCCGATCGGCTACGGCCTGCTGGTCCTCGCCGCGGCCGGCGCGCCCGCGCTCGGCGCCCGGCTCACCCGGGTCACCCTGCCCTCGCTCTCCCGTCGCCGGCTGCTCGCGCTCGCCCTGCTGGCCGAGGGCGTCGCGCTGATCCTGGCCGGCCTGGTGCTGGACTTCGTCCTCGTCCTGCTGCTGACCGTGCTGGCCGGCCTGGCCGCCGGCATCGTGATCTCGGCCGGCCGCACCCTGCTCGCCCAGGAGGTCGAGGAGGCCCGGCTCCCGAAGGTCGACGAGCACCTGTACGCGGTGCTGCGGGTCGTCGTGGGCGCCGCGCTGGTCGTCGTCCCGCTGATCGCCGCCGCCTACGGGGACGTCCAGTACGGGACCGTCGAGCCCGGCTCGTTCACCTTCATCCACGGCGGCGCGGCCCTCGCGGTCGCCACCGCAGGCCTGCTGACCCTGGTGCTCGCCGCCGTGGTCCTGCTCAGGACCGACGACCGGCGGGGCACCGCCCCGTTCGCCCGTGACCTGGTGGACGCCGTCCGCGGCGCGGCCGGGCCGGCCCCGCACCGCACCACCGGCACCGGCTTCTTCATCGCCCTGGAGGGCGGCGACGGCGCCGGCAAGTCCACCCAGGCCCAGGCGCTCGCCGAGTGGATCCGGGGCAAGGGCCACGAGGTGGTGCTCACCCGCGAGCCCGGCGGCAGCCCGGTCGGCCAGCGGCTGCGCGGGCTCGTCCTGGACGTCGGCAACACCGGCCTGTCGCACCGCGCCGAGGCGTTGATCTACGCCGCCGACCGCGCCGAGCACGTCGAGAACGTCATCCGCCCGGCGCTGGCCCGCGGCGCGGTGGTGATCACCGACCGGTACATGGACTCCTCGATCGCCTACCAGGGCGCCGGCCGTGATCTCGCCGCCACCGAGGTGGCCCGGATCTCGCGCTGGGCGACCGGCGGGCTGGTGCCCGACCTGACCGTCGTCCTGGACGTCGACCCCACCAGGGCCCGGGAGCGCTTCACGGAGGCGCTGGACCGGCTGGAGTCCGAGCCGACCGAGTTCCACCAGCGGGTCCGGTCCGGCTTCCTCGCCCTGGCGGCCGCCGACCCCGCGCGCTACCTGGTCGCCGACGGCAGCCAGCAGCCCGGCTTCGTGACCACGGCGATCCGTCACCGGCTCGACCGCGAGCTGCCGCTCTCCGACCAGGAGAAGGCCGCCCGCGCCGAGCAGGAGCGGCTCGCCCGCGAGGCGGCAGAGCGTCGCGCGGCCGAGGAGGCGCAGAAGAAGGCCGAGGCGGAGGCCGCCGAGCGCAAGCGGCAGGAGCTGCTGGAGCAGCTCCGGGCCGAGCAGGCGGAGAAGGAGCGCCTCGCCAAGGAGGAGGCCGAGCGCCTCGCCGCCGAGGCGGCGCGCAAGGCTGCCGAGGAGGCCCGCCGCAAGGCGGAGGAGGAAGCCCGCCGGCGTGCCGAGGCGGAGGCCGAGCAGCGCGCCGCCGAGGAGGCCCGGCTCGCCGCAGAGGCGGCCGAGCGCAAGCGGCTCGCCGACGAGGCGGCCGCCCAGGCGGAGCTCCAGCGGCAGCGGGAGCTGGCGCGCGAGGAGCAGCGGCGGCGTGCCGAGGAGGCGCTGCAGCGTGCCGAGGAGGCCCGGCTGGCTCAGGCCGCGGCGCTCGCCGCGGCGGCTGCGGCGGCCGAGAGCGCGGCCGACCGGGCTGACCGGGCTGACCGGGCTGACCGTCCGGTGCCGGGCGATGCGGTGACCACCGAGCTGCGGATGGTGAAGGACCCGGACGACGCCACTCAGGAGATCTCCGAGCGGGACCGCCGGGCGGCGGTCCGGGCGGCGGAGGCGGGCGGTGCGGACGCTGCCGGTAAGAGCGAGGTCGACGCGACGGCGAAGCTGCCGGTCGTTCCCGCCGCTCCGGCGGACGAGACGGCCGTGCTGCCCCGGGTGCCCGCGGCGGACCGGACCGAGGTACTGCCGCGGGTCGAGCCGGCCGGGCCGGCCGACCGGGTGCCGCCGGGCCTGTGGCGGGACGACCGGGATGACCGCGCCGGGCAGGCCGCGTCGGAACGGCCGGTCGACACCACCCGGGAGCTGCCGGTGGTCGAGGAGACGCAGCAGGCCCCCGAACCGCGTCCGCGGCCGTCCTGGGCCGAGGAGACCCCGATGGACGACCTGCCGAGCCTGACCGACACACTGCTCGGCTCGCGTGACGAGTGGGCCCGCTGGGATCACACCGGCCCGGCCGAGCAGGGCCCGCAGGACCCGCGCCTCGCCTACGGCGGCGACGCGGCCGGTCACGGTGGCGTGGACGGCGGCGGTCAAGCCGGCCAGAGCGGTCCGGACGACCAGGGCGGCAAGGGCAAGGGCCGACGCTGGCGGCGCCGGGGCTGACCCGGCCCGGGGCGGAAGAGTCAGGACGGTCCAGGACGGACACCTCGGAAGCCCGGGACGGAAGAGTCAGGACGGCCCGGGGGGACAACTCGGGACGGCCCGGGGCGGACGGCTCAGGACGGGCTCCGGGAAAGACGGCGGGCGGTGCGGCCGGGGCGGTGCTCCGGCGGCACCGCCCGCCGTCGTACCGGGCACGTATGCTCGACCGCGGGGAGCGGAGACCGGGCCGGGCATGAGCACCGGGGCGGTCCGCACGAGGCAGTCCGTACCGAGCTTGGGAGCAGCAGTGGCCGTCTGGGACGACCTGGTGGGCCAGGAGCGGGTGGTCGAGCAGCTGACCGCCGCCGCCCGGGCGGCCGGGGCGACGGTCGCCGCCGGCCGCGGGGCCGCGCCGGAGCCGGGCGGCAACGCCTCGCTGATGACGCACGCCTGGCTGTTCACCGGGCCGCCCGGGGCCGGCCAGACCACCGCCGCCCGCGCGTTCGCCGCCGCCCTCCAGTGCACCAGCCCGGACCTCGCGCTCGGCGGCACGCCCGGCTGCGGGTTCTGCGACGGCTGCCACACCGTGCTGGCGGGCAGCCACGCGGACGTGAAGTACGTGCGCACCGACGGCCTGTCGATCGGCGTCGGCGACATGCGTGACCTGGTGCTGCGCGCCTCCAGCTACCCGACCGGCGGCCGCTGGTCGGTGATCCTGGTCGACGCCGCCCACCGGCTCACCGAGGCCGCCGCCAACGCCCTGCTCAAGGGCGTGGAGGAGCCCTCGCCGCGCACCGTCTGGCTGCTCTGCGCGCCCTCCGTCCAGGACGTCCTGCCGACCATCCGCTCGCGCTGCCGCCTGTTGGTGCTGCGCCAGCCCGCCGCCGAGGCCGTCGCCGACATGCTGGTGAGCCGTGACGGCGTCGACCCGGGGACGGCCCGGCTGGCCGCGCTCGCCGGCCAGGGGGACATCGAGCGCTCCCGCCGGCTGGCCGTCGACGACGAGGTCCGGACCCGCCGGGCCGAGGTGCTGCGGATCCCGCTGGAGGTCGCCGACATCGGCGGCTGCCTTTCCGCCGCCCAGCGGCTGGTCGACACCGCCAAGGCCGACGCCGAGGCGCTCGCCGAGACCCAGGACGCCAAGGAGACCGACGATCTCAAGGCCGCGTACGGCGCGGCCGAGGGCAGCAAGGCGCCGCGCGGCATGGCCGGGGCCGTCAAGGAGCTGGAGAAGCGGCAGAAGAGCCGTGCCACCCGCACCCGCCGGGAGACGCTCGGCGTCGCCCTGCTCGACCTGCTGAGCTTCTACCGGGACGTGCTCGCCCTGCAGCTCGGCTCGACCGGAGCGCTGTCCAACGAGGACCAGCGGTCGGCACTGGACCGGGTCGCGCAGGCCGGTCCGCCGGAGGGCACGCTGCGCCGGATCGAGGCGGTGCTCGCCTGCCGGCAGGCGTTGGACCGCAACGTCGACCCGCTGCTCGCGGTAGAGGCGATGACGGTCGCGCTGCGGGCGGGTTAGCGCGCGACGCCTCGCGGCGGACTGCGCGGCTCCAAAGGCTCCAAGGGCTGTACGGGCTGTACGGCGCTCAACGGGTCTTCACGGGACTCCGGGGGCTCCTGGGCTCACGGGGCTCCGGGGGCTCGTGGGCTCACGGGGCTCCGGGGTAGGGCTTCCGCGCTAGTGGCGTGTCCCACCTTCGAGTGAACGGGCCGTACGCGCCGGGCACACCCACGTGTGACCGCCGGGTCGTCTTGCACGCTGGGGCCGACTGCGCCCCGACGCCGGGGCCGTCGCGTCCCGTCCGGCGCCGGGCCCCACCGGTCGTCCGGCCCTCCTCCCGAGGCGGTGCGTCCCATGGTCCGTTCGCTCCTCGTCGTTCCCCTGCTGGCCGCGGCCGGGGGCGGTGTCTGGCTCGCGCGCGGCGCCCTGCTGCGCTGGCGCGACCTGCGGGCCGCCGAGACCTACGAGCTCACCGGTGACCAGCGGCCGATGCTGCTGCGCGCGGCCGGCGCGATGGTGTGCGGGGTCTGCGTCACGGCGCTGACGCTGCTCACGGCCCTGGGGACGTTCGGCGGCCTCAGGTCCCAGGACCCGCGCTCCGGTTCCGCGGAGTTCGGTGCCGACTCCGATGCCGCGGTGGGCAGCGGCGCCGAGGGTGCGCGGCCGGCGGCTCCGCCGACCCCCGAGGCCGCACCGGTGACCGCCTCCGCCACCCCGGCCGGTGCCACCACCCCCGCCCCCGCGCCGGTGGCCAGCCGTTTCGACAGCGTCGGCCACCCCGCCGGCGGCGAGCTGCTGCAGTCCGCCGTGCTCGGCCCGGACGGCCACCCGCGCAACATCCGGGTCTGGCTGCCGGCCGAGTACGCCAAGGACCCGAACGCGCGCTTCCCGGTGGTCGTGATGCACGCCGCCACCCCGCGCAAGACCGCCGACGTCGAAGTCCCCGACGTCTTCGAGGGCCTCGGCTCCGCCGTCCAGACCGGCAAGGCCCGCCCGTTCATCCTGGTCGCCCCGGAGGCGCCGAACGGCACGGCGCACCCCTGCGAGCTGGTCGCCGCCGCCCCGCAGGCCGTCGCCGACGACGCGGCGCTGCGCACCACCATCGCCGCCACCTTCCGCACCCTGCCGCCCGGCCCGGCCTCCTGGGGCGCGCTCGGCGTCGAGGGCGGCGCACCCTGCGCCGCGGCCGCCGCCCTGGCCCGCCCCGACCTGTACGGCGCGGCGGCCGCGGTCTCCGGCCGGTACGACAACGCCGCACTGGCCCAGACCGGTGCCGAGGCCCCCGCCAACGCCGCCCCCAAGCTGCTGCTGGCCGCGGCCAAGGCCGACAGCGCCGGCCTGGACGCGGCCCGCAAGCTGCAGGCCGCACTGCGCGGCGGCACCGGCGCGGCGGCCCGCGCCGACGTGCGGATCTCCGACAACGTGCAGGACTACACGGCGGACCGGGAGCGGCTGCGGCTGGTCCGGCAGGCGGCCCAGTACCTGGCCGAGACGCTGGCCAAGGCGTCCTGAGCTGCGGCTGAGCCGCCCTGCGCGGTGCACCGGCGGGCACTACGCTTCGCCGTACCCGGGCGTCGGCAGCGGCCGCGGCCCCGTACCCGAGGGCCGAGGGGAACAGATGAGGGCGGAGCGGGAGCGGATGAGGCCAGAGCGGGAGCGGCGCGGGACGGCGGTGGCCGCGGTGCTGGCCGCCGGGTTGCTGATCGGCGGGTGCAGCTCCAGCTCGTCCACGCCGCACGTCTCCTCCTCGGACACCGTCGCGCCCGGCTCGCCCTCGTCCCCCTCGTCCCCCGGCGCGGGGCCGGCCTCCCGCCCCGGGGTCACACCGCTGGAGCCGCTGCCGGCGGCCGTCCCCGCAGCGCTGGCGCCGTACTACGGGCAGCGGCTCGCCTGGCAGCCTTGCGACGAAGGCTTCGAGTGCACCACCTTCACGGTGCCGCTGGACTACGACCACCCGGCGGGCGGGGACCTCACCCTGTCGGCCGTCCGCGCCCCCGCCGTTCCGGCCGGCTCCGGTACGGGCGCCGCCGGCCGGCTCGGCTCGCTGCTCCTCAACCCCGGCGGCCCCGGCGGCTCGGCGGTCGACTACGTGGAGGCCGTCGCCAGGACGTACGACAGCGGGGTGCGCGCCCGGTACGACCTCGTCGGCGTCGACCCGCGCGGCGTCGGCCGCAGCTCCCCGGTGACCTGCCTCGGCGGCGACCGGATGGACGCGTACACCGCCGCCGACATCACCCCCGACGACCAGGCCGAGATCGACGCCCTGGTCGCCGCCGACAAGGAGTTCGCCGAAGGCTGCCGGCAGCGGGCCGGCGACCGGCTCGGCCACCTGAGCACCGTCGAGACCGCCCGCGACATGGACGTGCTGCGCGCGCTGCTCGGCGACGAGAAGCTCAACTACGTCGGCAAGTCGTACGGCACCTTCCTCGGCGCCACCTACGCCGGGCTCTTCCCGAGCCGCACCGGCCGGATCGTGCTGGACGGCGCGATGGACCCGTCACTGGACGCGCTCACCGGCAACCGCACCCAGGCCGGCGGCTTCGAGACCGCCTGGGCGGCCTTCGCCAAGGACTGCGCCCAGCACGACGACTGCCCGCTCGGCCGGACCGAGCAGCAGGCCGGCGAGCAGCTCACCGCCCTGTTCAGGACGATCGACACCCAGCCGCTGCCGACCACCGACGGCCGCCGGCTGACCGAGGCCCAGGCCACGACCGGTGTGATCCAGGCCATGTACGCCGACTTCCTGTGGCCCCGGCTGCGCACCGCCCTCGCCGACGCCAGGAGCGGCGACGGCACCGGCCTGCTCAAGCTGTCGGACTCGTACTACGAACGCGGCTCGGGCGGCTCGTACCCCAATCTGATGTTCGCCAACATGGCGGTGAACTGCCTGGACCTGCCCGCGCCTTTCACCGGGCCCGCCGGCGTCCAGCAGGCGGTGCCGCAGTTCGAGCAGACCTCGCCGCAGTTCGGCCGCGACATGGCCTGGATGGCGTTGACCTGCACGTACTGGCCGGTGAAGGCCACCGGAGCGGCGCACACCATCCGCGCCGCCGGAGCCGCGCCGATCGTCGTCGTCGGCACCACCCGCGACCCGGCCACCCCGTACGCGTGGGCGCAGTCGCTGGCCGGGCAGCTGGAGTCCGGCCGGCTGCTGACCTACGAGGGCGACGGGCACACCGCGTACGGCCGGCACGACGCCTGCGTGGACGGAGCGGTCAACCGGTACCTGCTGGGCGGGGAGGCACCGGAGCAGGGGAAGCGCTGCGGTTCGTAGGGCGCGTGCCGGGGTGGGGGAGAGGGCGGTAATTTCCGCTTCAACTGTCGGCCGGTACGACGTTACGATGAGCGCCCCGCCACCCCTGTCACCCCTCACCGGAGCGCACCGTGCTCGGAGTCAACGACCTGGCGACGTACATCCTCGGCGCCCTCGTCATCATCCTCCTCCCCGGCCCCAACTCCCTGTACGTGCTGTCCGTCGCCGCCCGCAAGGGCGTCCGGACCGGCTACACCGCCGCGGCCGGCGTCTTCGTCGGCGACCTCACCCTGATCAGCCTCACCTCGCTGGGCGCCGCCTCGCTGCTGGAGGCCAACCCGGCGGTCTTCGCCGTGGTGAAGTTCGGCGGCGCCGCCTACCTGCTCTGGATCGGTATCGGCATGCTCCGGGCCGCCCGCCAGCTCTGGCGCGAACGCCGGGCCGCCGCCACCGCGGACCCGGACGCCACCGCACCCGCCGCGGAGCCCGCCGAGCGCCCGTTCCGCCGAGCCCTGGTGATCAGCCTGCTGAACCCCAAGGCCATCCTGTTCCTCCTCTCGTTCTTCACCCAGTTCGTGGACCCCTCCTACGGGCAGCCCGCGCTCTCCTTCGCCCTCCTCGGCGGAATCCTGCAGACCTTCAGCCTGCTCTACCTCTCCATGCTGATCTTCGCGGGCACCACCCTCGCCACCGCCTTCCGCCGCCGCAAGCGCCTCTCCGCCGGTCTCACCAGCGGCGTCGCCGTCCTCTTCGCCGGCTTCGCCGCCAAACTCGCCGTCTCCTCCGCCTGATCCCCCCGCCCCGGCAACCCGTTACGGATCACCCGCGAACCTGTGTAGACTGGCCCGCGTTGCGACCGCGCGTTGCAGCGGCGCCGCCTTAGCTCAGTTGGCCAGAGCAACGCACTCGTAATGCGTAGGTCATGGGTTCGAATCCCATAGGCGGCTCAGGAGTTGAAGGCCCGGTCGGTTCTCCGACCGGGCCTTTTGGCGTTCACGGTGTGCGCCGGGGGCGGCTCGGGCCGCCGCGGGGGTGGGGGCTTCAGGCCGCCTGGTGGTGCCTGGGGGCCGGTTCCGGGTCGGCCGGTGGGGGAGGGGTGGGCGGGCGGTTCGCGGTGGGCCGCAGCAGGGCGGCGACCACGGCCGCGCCTGCCAGTGCGGTGAGGGCCGCGACGAGCATGGTGTGGTCCAGTGCAGTGGCGAAGGCCGTCCGGATCAGGGACTCCGGGGTGCCGGCCGGGGTCTGGCCGGTGCTCAGGGCGCGGGCGGCGGCGGCCGGGTCGGGGACGCCGGGCCGGCCGGCCAGGGTGGTGCGCAGCCCGTCGTCCAGGATCAGGCCGAAGACCGCGATGCCGAGGGCCTGGCCCAGCTGGCGGAAGGTGTTGAGGGCGCCGCCGGCCATACCACCGCGCTCGGGCGGGACGGCGGACATCGCGCTTGCGGCCAGGACGGGGCTGACCGCGCCCACGCCGAGGCCGGTCAGGGCGAGGCCGGGCAGCAGGGCCGTCCACCCGGAGGAGCCGTCCAGGGTGCACTGGAGGAGGGCGCCGGCGCCGATCACGGCGAGGCCGCCGCCGAGCGGGATCGCGGCCGGCAGGGTGGCCAGCCGGCGGCCGGCCACGGCGGAGACGACGAAGGCGACGGCGCTCATCGGCAGCATGGTGAGCCCGGCGGCCAGCGGGCCCTGGCCGAGCACCGCCTGCAGCCAGAGCGAGGTGTAGGGGAGGTAGGAGAACGCGGCGGCGGAGTAGACCAGGCCGCAGAGCATCACGCCGGTGAAGGTCGGGCGGCGGAACAGCGCGAGGTCCAGCAGCGGGTGCGGGCTGCGTGCCTCGATCAGCAGGAACGCGGCGAGGGCGACGACGGCGAGTGCGGCGAGGGCGAGGACCGGCGTCGAGGTCCAGCCGTCGGCGCCGCCCCGGACCAGCACCAGGACGAGCGCACCGGCCGCGACGGTGAAGGCGGCGGCGCCGGGCAGGTCGGTCCGGCGGGCGGCGGGGTCGCGGGACTCCGGCAGGGTGCGCAGGGTGAGTGCGACGGCGGCGACGCTGATCGGCAGGTTGACCAGGAAGATCGACCGCCAGCCCAGGTACTCCGTCAGCACCCCGCCGGCGATCGGCCCGATGGCGGCCGCGGCACCGCTGACGGCACCCCAGACCCCGAACGCGACGGCGCGGTCGCGGCCCCGGTAGGCGAGGTTGAGCAGCGCCATCGCGGTTGCGAACATCGCCGCGCCGCCGGCCGCCTGGACCACCCGGGCGGCGACCAGCACCGGGCCGTTCGGGGCCAGTCCGCAGGCCAGCGAGGCCAGCGCGAAGACGACCAGCCCGGTGGTGTAGACCCGGCGGCGCCCGTGCCGGTCGGCCAGTGCGCCGAGGCCGAGCATCAGGGCGGCCAGCGCGAGTGCGTAGCCGTCCAGCACCCACTGCAGGCCGGCGAAGTCCATGCCCAGTGCGGTGCCCATGTCGGGCAGCGCCACGATCACGATGCTGACGTCGGTCAGCAGCATGAAGACCCCCAGGCTGACCGCGACCAGCGGCCACCACTTCCGCATCCCCGTACTCCTCGTTCCGTTGCCCGGCCAGGGAGGCCGGGGCTCCGCCACTCTGGGCCCGGGGTGGGACACTGCGCCGGACAGTGGTGCCGATCCGACGGATCTCGACACCGGGTACCGTCCTGCTGGTGGAAATCGTGACGCTGGACGATCTGGACCGCGCGCTGCTGCACGCCCTGCACGTGGACGGCCGGGCGCCGTACCGGCGGATCGCCGAGGTCCTCGGGGTGTCCGACCAGACCGTGGCCCGCCGTTACCACCGGCTGCGCGCCGACGGCGTCCTGCGGGTGGTGGGGCGGACCAGGGCCCGGATGCTCGGCGAGGTCGACTGGCTGACCCGGGTCCGCTGCGTACCGGACGCGGCGGCGGCGATCGCGGAGGCGCTGGCCCGCCGGCCGGAGACGTCCTGGGTGAGCCTGCTCTCGGGCGGCGGCGAGATCGTCTGCAACACCCGTTCCCCGGCCCGGCCGGACCGTGAGGAGCTGCTGCTGGGAAAGCTGCCGCGGACCCCCCGGGTGCTCTCGGTCAGTGCGCACTACCTGTTGCGGACCTTCGTCGGCGGGACGTCGGCGTGGAGCGGGCGCACCTCTGCGCTGACCTCCGCGCAGGTGGCCCGGCTGCGGTGCGCCTCGCGGGCCGCGGACGGGGAGGGCGCGGAGGCCTCGGAGGTTCCGGGCGCGCCGGTGGTGCCGGACGAGCTGGACCGAGGTCTGCTGGCGGCGCTGGCGGAGGACGGGCGGACGCCGCTCGCCGAACTGGCGGCCCGGACCGGGGGGTCGGAGGCGACGGTTCGGCGCCGGCTGGCCGCGCTGACCCGATCGGGGCTGCTCTATTTCGACGTGGACGTGGAGCCCCGGCGGCTCGGCTTCGAGATCGAGGCGTTCTGCTGGCTGACGGTGGCTCCCGGCCGCCTGACGGCCGTGGCCCAGGCGGTGGCGGACCACCCCGAGGTGGGCTTCGCCGCCGCGACCACCGGGCCGACCAATCTGGTGGCGGGCCTGGTCTGCCGGGACATCGAGGCGTTCTACGGCTATCTGACGGACCGGCTGGGAGGTCTGGACGGGGTCGGCGCGCTGGAGACGGCGCCGGTGATCCGGAGCGTCAAACGGGCTGGGCTGCTCATCCGATGATCAAAGGTATTTGCTCGGATTCTGCGCCACTCTGGCCGATAGTTTGCCTACTTATTATCCGACAAATTTTGACGCTTGTGATTCTTCTCTAAAATCCCTCGCATGGCCGTCCGGGCACCGTTAGTATCGGAACGATTGCTTTCGGTGATCGATCGGTGCTGGGCCGCGAAGGGGGTAGCCGTGACTGGGAAGCTGCGCGCCGTGCTGCGTCATGTCGCCTATCCGACCCTGCTGGTCACCGTGGTGTCGATATCGGTCGCGGCCCTGCGCTGGCGGTGGGATCTCGGGCGCACGAGCCAGGTCTTCCTGCTCGGCACCATCGGCTGTCTGACGGCTCTGGAATGGTTGATTCCGTACGAACCCGCATGGCAGCCGAGCCTCGGCGAATGGGGCTGGTACGGCGTCTACTTCGTTCTGACGATGATCGGCGGGGCGCTGGCACAGCTGCCGGTGACGGCCGCGGTCGGGTGGCTGGCGCCGCCCCACCCGACGCTGCCGTTGCGGGTGGAGATCCCGGCGGCGCTGCTGCTCGGCTCGCTGGCCAACTACCTGATGCACCGTTGGAGCCACAGCAATCCGTGGCTCTGGCGGCTGCACGGGGTGCACCACGTGCCCGAGAAGGTCAACGTCGCCAACAACGGGGTCAACCACATCGTCGACGTGCTGGTCACGCAGGGCACCGTCCAGCTCTCGCTCGCGCTGGCGGGTTTCTCGGCGGAGTCGGTGTTCGTGGTGGGCCTGTTCGTGGTCGCCCAGGGCTATTTCGTGCACGCCAATGTCGATGTCCGGCTCGGTGTTCTCAACCACGTCTTCGCGGGTCCGGAGCAGCACCGGCTCCACCACAGCGTCGACGTGGCGGAGGCCGGGCACTACGGCTCCGACCTCTCCGTCTGGGACCACGCCTTCGGCAGCTTCACCTGGCAACCGGGCCGCCGGCCGGCCGCGGTGGGGCTGCATCGTCCGTCCGAGTTCCCCCGGACGGACGAGGTGATCGCCAGTCATCTCCGGGCCTGGCGCCGGCCGGTGCGGCCGGTCCGGGCCGACGACTCCCCGGCCTGACCGCCCGCTGTCCGGGTGGCCCACGCCGAAGTCCACCTGTCCGCGCCCTCCCCGATCTCCGGCCTGTCCCCTACCGGCCCGTCCCTATCGGCCTGCCTCCATCGGCCCGCCCCTCCGGCCCGTCCCTCCCTACCGGCCCGCCCGTCTCTCAGGCCGGCCCGGCTCCGCCCTGCCCGGAGCCGGCCACGGCCGCCGTCCCCATGCCCGCGCGGCCTCCCACGCCCGTGCCGTGCGCGCGAACGCAGCGACACAAGGACTCGACCATGACGGATTCACGCCTCGCCGCCGTCCCCGATCCCTCTGATTCCCCGGCCGACTCCCCGGCCGATTCCCCAGCCGACTCCCTGGCCCCCTCCACCCCTGCGGCCGCCACCGCCACCGCCGCCACCGCGGCCCACAGCGCCGATGCCGACGGCCCGGAGCGGATCGCGATCATCGGCATCGGCTGCCGGCTGCCGGGCAGCGCCAACGACCATCGGTCGTTCTGGCAGAACCTGGTCGACGGCAAGGACTGCCTCACCCCGACCCCGCGCAGCCGGTACGACGTGGCCACCCTGGGCAGCCGGGACAAGGCCAAGCCGGGCCGGCTGGTGGGCGGCCGGGGCGGCTACATCGACGGCTTCGACGAGTTCGACCCGGCGTTCTTCGGGATCAGCGGCCGCGAGGCCGACCACATGGACCCGCAGCAGCGGAAGCTGCTGGAGGTGGCCTGGGAGGCACTGGAGGACGGCGGGCAGAAGCCGGCAGAGCTGGCGGGGCGTGAAGTCGGCGTCTACGTCGGCGCGTTCACGCTGGACTACAAGATCGTGCAGTTCTCGGACCTCTCCTTCGAGACCCTGGCCGCGCACACGGCCACCGGCACGATGATGACGATGGTGTCGAACCGGATCTCGCACTGCTTCGACTTCCGGGGCCCCAGCGTCTCGCTCGACACCGCCTGCAGTTCCTCCCTGGTCGCCGTCCACCTCGCCGCCCAGAGCCTGTTGCGCGGCGAGACCGACCTCGCGCTGGCCGGCGGCACCCTCCTGCACATCGCGCCGCAGTACACGATCGCCGAGACCAAGGGCGGCTTCCTCTCCCCGGAGGGCCGCTCGCGCACCTTCGACGCCTCGGCGGACGGCTACGTGCGGGCCGAGGGCGTCGCCGTGGTCGCGCTCAAACGGCTCTCCGACGCCCGGCGCGACGGCGACCCGATCCATGCCGTCATCATCGGCAGCGGGGTCAACCAGGACGGCCGCACCAACGGCATCACCGTGCCCAACCCGGACGCCCAGGTCACGTTGATCGAGCGGGTCTGCGCCGAGGCCGGGATCACGCCCGGCAGCCTGCAGTACGTCGAGGCGCACGGCACCTCCACCCCGGTCGGCGACCCGATCGAGGCGAACGCGCTGGCCCGGGCGCTGGCGATCGGCCGCCGGCCCGGCGACGCCTGCTACGTCGGCTCGGTCAAGACCAACATCGGGCACACCGAGTCCGCCTCCGGTCTGGCCGGGCTGATCAAGTCCGCGCTGGCGCTGAAGCACCGGCTGATCCCGCCGCACATCAACCTGGACCGGCTGAACCCGGCGATCGACCCGGCCACGCTGCCGTACCGGATCCCGACCGAGCCGACGCCCTGGCCCGCGCACGAGGGCCCGGCCCGGGCCGGCGTCAACTCCTTCGGCTTCGGCGGGACCAACGCCCACGTCCTGCTGGAAGCCGCCCCGGAAGCCGCCCCGGAGGCCGCCGCCCCCGCCGCCCCCGCCCCCGCCGCCCCCGAGGCCGCCCCGGAGAACGCCGCCGAGCCGGAGAACGCCCCGGCGGGGCGGCGGCCGGGCGGGTACACCGTCCTGCCGCTCACCGCCCGGGACGCGGCGGCGCTGCCCGAGCTGGCCGCCGGCATCCAGGCCGAGCTGGCCGGCGTCCGCGGCGGCACCCCGGCCCGGCCGGCCGACCTGGGCCACACCCTGGCCCACCGCCGCCAGCACCTCGATGCCCGGCTCTCCGTGGTGTACGACTCGCGGGAGTCGCTGGACGAGGCGCTCACCGCCTACCTGCGCGGCGAGCCGCACCCGCGGGTGCTGACCGGCCGGCGTCGTGAGGCCCGGCACCGCAGGCTGGCCTGGGTCTTCACCGGCATGGGCCCGCAGTGGTGGGCGATGGGCCGGCAGCTGTTCACCACCGAGCCGGTCTACCGGGAGGCCGTCGAGGCCTGTGCCGAGCACCTCGCCGAGCTGACCGGCTGGTCCCTGACCGAGGAGCTGGCCGCCGACGAGGCGCACTCCCGGATGTCCGAGACCTGGCTCGCCCAGCCCGCCAACTTCGCCGTCCAGGTCGGCCTGGCCGCGCTCTGGCGCAGCCGCGGCGTCCGCCCGGACGCGATCGTCGGCCACTCCACCGGCGAGGTCGCCGCCTTCCACGAGGCCGGCGTCTACGACCTGGCCGACGCGGTCAAGGTGGTGGTGCACCGCAGCCGGCTCCAGCAGAAGCTGGCCGGCACCGGCGGCATGCTGGCCGTCGCGCTCTCCGAGGCCGAGGCGCTCCGCCGGCTCCGCCCGTACGGCGACGCGGTCTCGGTGGCCGCGGTCAACAGTCCGGGCTCGCTCACCCTCGCGGGGGACGAGACGGTGCTGGAGGAGCTGGCCGCCGCACTCACCGCCGAGCAGGTCTTCGCCCGCCCGCTGACCGTCGAGGTGCCGTACCACAGCGCCCGGATGGAGCTGATCAAGGATGAGCTGCTGGAGTCGCTGGCCGACCTCAAGGCCCGCCCCGCCCGGGTGCCGCTCTACCTGACCGGCCAGGAGGGCACCGCGTACGGCACCGAGCTGGACGCCGCCTACTGGTGGCGCAACGTGCGCGACAGCGTCCGCTTCCAGCAGGCGGTGGAGCGGCTCGCCGACGACGGGTTCAGCCTCTTCCTGGAGATCGGGCCGCACCCGGTGCTCGGCCGCTCGATCCAGGAGACGGTGGCGGCCCGCACCGGCGACGCCGACCGCCCCGAGGTCCGCACCCTGGCCTCGATCCGCCGCCAGGAGGACGAGCAGGCCGCCTTCACCGCCTCGCTGGCCGCCCTGCACAACCTCGGCGTCGAGGTCGACTGGTCGGTGCTCCAGCCCGCCGGGCGGCCCGTCCCGCTGCCGCGCTACCCCTTCAAGCGGGAGCGGCACTGGGTGGAGCCCCGGCCGGTCGAGCAGGTCCGGCAGGGCCGGCTGGACCACCCACTGCTGGGACGCCGCCTCGACGGCGCCGAACCGGCCTGGGAGGCCCGGCCGGACGCCGAGGCGCTGCCGTACCTGGGGGACCACCGGATCCAGGGCCAGGTGCTCTTCCCCGCCGCCGGCTACCTGGAGATGGCCGTCCAGGCGGTCCGCGCGCTGACCGGCGGCACCGACGCCGCGCTGGCCGGCATCGAGCTGCGCAAGGCGCTCTTCCTGCCCGACGACGAGAGCCGCGCCGTCCGGCTCACCCTCTCCGCCGAGAACGGCACCTTCACCATCAGCACCACCGGCCGCGGCGACGGGCAGGAGCGCACCGTCCACGCCGCCGGCACCGTCCGCCCCGGGCAGCGCCGCCGCCCCGGCCCCCGGCTGGACGCCGACGCCGTCCGCGACCGCGCCGCCCGGCACCTGGCCGGCCCCGACTGCTACACCGCCCTGGCCGGGCTGGGCTACCACTACGGCCCGGCCTTCCAGGGCATCCACGAGGTCTGGATCGGCCCCGGCGAGGCACTGGCCGCCGTCCGGCCGACGGCGGCGATCGCCGGGCAGGGCGCCGGCCACCAGGTGCACCCGGTGCTGATGGACGCCTTCTTCCAGACCCTGCTGACGCCCCAGCTGCTGGTGGACGGCCCGGCCGGCACCGGCATCAAGCTGCCGCTGGCGATCGACGAAGTCCGGCTGGACGCCGTCGGCGAGCGCCCGCTCTGGGTGCACGCCACCGTCACCCGCGACGGCGGGGACGAACTGGTCGGCGACATCGCCGTCTACGACGAGGACGGCGTGCCGCTCGGCGGGATCACCGGCTTCCGGGCCGCCGACGTGGAGAAGGCCGCCACCGCCGTCGGCCTCGCCACCATCGACGGCTGGCTCGCCGAGCCCGTCTGGACGGAGCTGCCGGACGAGCCTGGCACCCCCGGCCTGCCGGCCGAACACCCCGACCACTGGCTGCTGTTCGCCGACACCCGGGGCGTGGCCGAGGAGCTGGCCGCCCGGATCACCGCCCGCGGCGGCAGCTGCACGCTGGTCCGCCCCGGCCCCGGCTACCGCCCCGCCGCCGACGGGCGGGCGGCCACCGTCGGGCCCGGCTCGGCCGAGGACCTCCGCCGGCTGCTGGCCGACCGCCGGGCCGGGGGAGCCCCCGACCCGGCCGCCGTCGTGCACCTCTGGAACCTCGACCGGCCCGCGCTGGCCGGCGCCGACCACGCCGCCGTGGCCGGCCACACCGGCACCGGCGCGTACAGCCTGATCGCGCTGGCCACCCTGCTGCCCGCCGAACTCCCCGAGACCCGGCTGCACATCGTCACCCGCACGGCCCAGGCCACCGCCCCCGGCGAGCCGGTCGAGCCGCTCGGCGCCCCCGCCTGGGGCATCGGCCGGGTGCTGCGCCACCAGGAGCTGCCCGGCCACCCCGGCAAGCTCGTCGACCTCGGCCCGGCCGGCCCGCCCGCCGAGGAGGCGGCCGCGCTGCTGCGCGAGTTCGGGCTCGCCGACGAGGACGAGATCGCGCTGCGGGCCGGCCGCCGGCTGACCAGCCGGCTGCGCCCCGCCGAGGGCCTGACCGGACCGCTGCCGCCGAGCCTGCGCCCGGACGGTGCCTACCTGGTGACAGGCGCGTTCGGGGCGCTCGGCCGGCTGCTCTGCCGCACGCTGGTACGCCGCGGCGCCCGCCGGCTGATCCTGGTCGGCCGCAGCCCGCTGCCGCCGCGCGAGCAGTGGCGCGCTCTCGACCCGGAGAGCCCGGCCGGCCGCAACGCCGCCTTCCTGCGCGAGCTGGAGGCGCTCGGCGCCCTGCCCGTCCCGGTGCCGCTGGACGTCACCGACGAAGCGGCGCTGGCCGCCTGGCTGGCCGAGTACCGGGCGCTGGAGTCGCCGCCGATCCGGGGCGTCTTCCACCTGGCCGGGCAGGTCCGCGACACCCTGGTGCCGGAACTGGACCGCGAGGTGTTCGACGCCGTCCACGGCCCCAAGGTGTTGGGCGCCTTCGCCCTGCACCGCCGGCTCGCCGACGAGCCGCTCGATCACTTCGTGCTGTTCGCCTCGATCGCCTCGCTGCTGACCACCGCCGGCCAGACCAACTACGCCGCGGGGAACGCCTTCCTGGACGCGCTGGCGCACCACCGCCGGGCGCTCGGCCTGCCCGCGCTCAGCCTCGACTGGGGCCCGTGGGCCACCGGCATGATCGAGGAGCTCGGCCTGATCGACCACTACCGCAACAGCCGCGGCATGAGTTCGCTCGCGCCCGAGGCCGGGATGGCCGTGTTGGAGCGGGTGCTCGGCCAGGACCGCGCGCAGCTGCTGGTCGCCACCGTGGTCGACTGGCCGGTCTTCCTCTCCTGGTACCCGGCCCCGCCGCCGCTGGTCGCCGACCTGGCCGCCGCCGCCCGGGAGAGCGTCCCGGCGCTGCGGCAGAGCAGCCTGCTGGACGCGCTGAGGGCGGCCGGCGAGGAGGAGCGCCGGGCGCTGCTCACCGCGCGGTTCACCACGCTGGCCGCCGCGGTGCTGCGGGTGCCCGCCGATCAGATCGGGCCGACCACCGGCCTGAGCGGCCTCGGCCTGGACTCGCTCCTCGCGATGGAGCTGCGGGCCCGGCTCAACACCGAACTCGGCACCGCCCTCCCGGTGGTGGCGCTGCTCTCCGACGCGCCGGTCGCCGAGCTGGTCGACCGGCTGCACGCGGGCCTCGCCGAGCTGATCGAGGAGGACGGCGCGAGCGCGGCCGGGGCCGGGATCGTCCGGTACGAGGACGAGTCGAGCCACCCGCTGACGCAGAACCAGAAGGCGCTCTGGTTCCTCAAGCAGCTCAACCCGGACGGCTTCGCCTACAACATCGGCGGCGCGGTCGAGGTCCGGGTGGAGCTGGAGCCCGAGCTGATGGCGGCCGCCTTCCGGGCGATGGTCGAGCGCCACCCCAGCCTGCGGGCCAACTTCGTGCTGGACGGCGGCCGGGCCGTCCAGCGCGTCCGCGCCGCGGCCGAGCCGGACTTCGGTGTCGTCGACGTCGAGGGCCTGGCCTGGCCCGAGGTCCACGACCTGATCGTCCGGGAGTACCGCAAGCCGTACGACCTGGAGCGGGATCCGCTGGTGCGGTTCCGGCTGTTCCGGCGCGGCCCGGCCCGGTGGGTGATCATGAAGGCCGTCCACCACATCATCTCGGACGCGATCTCCACCTTCACCTTCATCGAGGAGCTGCTCGCCGTCTACGAGGGGCTGCGGCAGGGCCGGGCGCCCGGGCTGCCCCCGGTCGGCGCCCGCTACCTGGACTTCCTCAACCGGCAGAACGAGTTCCTGGCCGGCCGCGAGGCGCCGCGGATGCTCGACTACTGGCGCTCGCACCTGCCCGCCGAGGTGCCGGTCCTCGGCCTGCCCACCGACAAGCCGCGCCCGGCGGTGCAGACGCACAACGGCGCCTCCGAGTTCTTCGTCCTGGACGAGGAGCTGAGCGCCCGGGTGCACTCGCTCGCCCGCGAGCACAACGTCACCGTCTTCATGGTGCTGCTCAGCGCCTACTACCTGCTGCTGCACGCCTACTCGGGCCAGGACGACATCATCGTCGGCAGCCCGGTGACCGGCCGCACCGACGAGGAGTTCGCCGGCGTCTACGGCTACTTCGTCAACCCGCTGCCGCTGCACGTCTCACTGGCCGGCGCGCCCACGGTGGCCGAGCTGCTGGCGCAGGTCCGCACCACGGTGCTGGGCGGGCTGGACAACCAGGAGTACCCGTTCGTGCTGCTGGTGGAGAAGCTCGGACTCCAGCACGACCCGAGCCGCTCGGCGGTCTTCCAGGCGATGTTCATCCTGCTCCACCACAAGGTGGCCACCGAGAAGTACGGCTACCACCTGGAGTACATCGAACTCCCCGAGGAGGAGGGGCAGTTCGACCTCACCCTGTCCGCCTACGAGGACGAGGCGGAGCGCCGCTTCCACTGCGTCCTCAAGTACAACACCGACCTCTTCCTGCCGGAGACGACGGCCCGCCTCGCCGGGCACTACGTCAACCTGCTGGAGGCGCTGACGGCGGCCGGCCCCGACCGCCCGGCCACCGGGCTGGAGCCGCTCGGCCGGGAGGAGCGCGCCCTGGTCCTCCGGCAGTGGAGCGGGGCCGACCGGCGGGTGGCGCACGAGGAGCCGGTGTACGAGCTGATCCTGCGGGCCGCCGCGGCCGATCAGGCGGCGCCCGCCGTCGCCGTCCCGGCGGAGTGCGGGCCGACCGCCCGGCTGAGCTACGGCGAGCTGGCCGAGCGCTCCCGGCGGGCGGCCGCCCGGCTGCGGGCGCTCGGGGCCGGGCCGGGCACGGTGGTGGCGCTCTGCCTGGAGAAGTCGCCGGAGCTGATCACCGCCCTGCTGGCCGTCCTCCGCACCGGCGCCGCCTACCTGCCGCTCGACCCGGGCCACCCGGCCGACCGGCTCGCCTACATGGTCGGGCACGCCGGCGCCGGGCTGCTGATCGGCGACCCGGAGCGGCTCGCCGGGCTGCCGGTGCGGGTCGTGAGCCCCTCCGAACTCGACCAGCCGGACAAGGAGTTCGAGGAGTTCGAGGAGTTCGAGGACGCGCCGGCCGACCTCGACGCCCCCGCGTACGTCATCTACACCTCCGGCTCCACCGGCCGCCCGAAGGCGGTGCAGGTCTCCCACCGCAACCTCGCCTCGGCCTACCAGGCCTGGCGCACCGAGTACCGGCTGGAGAGCGAGGCCAGGGTCCACCTCCAGATGGCCAGCACCTCCTTCGACGTCTTCACCGGGGACGTCGTCCGCGCGCTCTGCTCGGGCGGCACGCTGGTGCTGGTCGGCCGCGAGCTGCTGTTCAACACCGCCCGCCTCTACGAGGTGATGCGCACCGAGCGGGTGGACGCCGGCGAGTTCGTCCCGGCGGTGGTGCGGACGGTGATCGCCCACTGTGAACGGGCGGGCCTGCGGCTGGACTTCATGCGGCTGCTGGTCGTCGGCTCGGACGTCTGGAAGGTGGAGGAGTACCAGCGGCTGCACGCGCTCTGCGGCCCGCGGACGAGGCTGGTCAACTCCTACGGCCTCACCGAGGCCACCATCGACAGCGCGTACTTCGAGGGCCCGGCCGACGGCCTGGAGCCCAGCCGGATGGTCCCGATCGGCCGGCCGTTCCCGAACAGCGCCTTCTACCTGCTGGACCGGCACGGCCGCCCCGTCCCGCCCGGGGTACCGGGGGAGCTGTGGATCGGCGGCTCCGGGGTGGCGCTCGGATACGCCGGGGACGAGGAGCAGACCGCCCGGCGCTTCGTCACCCTGCCCGTCGGCGGGGAGGACGGCACCGAACCGGTCCGGCTCTACCGCACCGGGGACCTCGCCCGCTGGGACGCCGCCGGCGGGGTGCACCTGCTCGGCCGGGCCGACTCCCAGATCAAGGTGCGCGGCCACCGGATCGAGCTCGGCGAGATCGAGACCCAGCTCGCCGAATGGCCCGAGGTGGACCGCGCGGTGGTCACCGTCCGGCCGGACGGGAGCGGCGAGAACGTGCTCTGCGCCTACTGCGTGCCCGCCCCCGGCCGGACGCTGGACCGCCGCGAGCTCCGCCGCCACCTGGCCGGCTACCTGCCGACCTTCATGATCCCCGCCCACTTCACCGAGCTGCCCGCGCTGCCGCTCACCGCCAACGGCAAGGTGGACGTCTCCGCCCTGCCCGCCCCCCGGGCGGTCGCCGCCGAGCAGGCCGCCGAACCGCCGGTCACCCTCTACGAGGTCCGGATGGCGGAGCACTGGCGGGCGCTGCTCGGGATCGAGGAGCCCGGCCTCCAGCACGACTTCTTCGAGTGCGGCGGCAGCTCGATCAAGCTGATCGAGCTGATCCACGGCCTGCAGAGCGAGTTCAACATCGGCATCCCGGTCAGCCAGCTGTTCAAGGTCACCACCCTGCACGGGATGGCCAGGACGGTGGAGCACATCATCACCGGCCGGATCGAGGGTGCCCAGCCGTACCTCTGGTTCAACCAGGAGCAGCAGCAGACCGTCTTCTGCTTCCCGCCGGCCGGCGGCCACGGCCTGGTCTACCGGCAGTTCGCCGCGCACCTGCCGGAGTACCGGATGGTCGCCTTCAACTACGTCGCGGGCGACGACAAGGTCGACCGGTACGCCGACCTGATCGAGACCGTCCAGCCGGACGGGCCCTGCGCCCTGCTCGGCTACTCGCTCGGCGGGAACCTCGCCTTCGAGGTGGCCAAGGAGCTGGAGCGGCGCGGCCGGGCGGTGCCCCATGTGGTGATCGTGGACTCGCACCGGATCCTGGAGTCCTTCACCCTCGGCGACGAGCACGTCCAGGCCTTCGAGCGCGAGCTCGCCGAGCACCTCCAGCGGCACACCGGCTCGGACATCGTCGCCCAGGAGACCCGCGAACAGGCCCGGGAGTACCTGCAGTTCTGCAGTCGGACGCCCAACCTCGGGGTGATCACCGCGCCGGTCAGCGTGATCTCCGACGACGCCAAGGTGGCCCTCTACGCGGCCGGGGAGCGCGGCGCCTGGCACGGCAGCTCGGCGACCGGGACGGCGGTGTTCCGGGGCTTCGGCACCCACGCCGAGATGCTCGACCACGAGTACATCGCCCGCAACGCCGGACTGGCCAGGGACATCCTCGCCGGAGGTGCCGCCCATGCGTCCTGAGGCCCCACGTGCCGAGGCCCTGCGCCCCGGAGCCGTGCGCTCCGAGGCCCCCCGTGCCGAGGCCCTCCGCCCTGAAGCTCCGAGCACCGAGGCCCCCCGTGTCGAGGCCCTCCGCCCTGAAGCTCCGAGCACCGAGGCCCTGCGGCCCGGAGTCCTGAGCCCCGAAGCTCCGAGCCCCGGAGGTGTCAGCCCCGGAGACGTCAGCCCCGGAGCCGCGGGCTCCGAGACCGCCGGCACCCGCCTGCCGGCCCCCAGCAGCCCCCCACGAGAGACGGACCGCCTCATGCTCCGGCAGCACCGGCCGCTGGCCTACCCCTTCGAACCGCTCGGGCTCGAACTCCACCCGAGGTACGCCGAGTTGCGCGGCCGCCCGCTGGCCCGGATCCGGCTGCCGTACGGCGACGGTGCCTGGCTGGTCACCCGCTTCGAGGACGTGCGCGCGGTGCTCGCCGACCCGCGCTTCAGCCTCGCCGAGGCGATGGGCCGGGACCAGCCCCGGATGCGCCCGGTCGCCCGCACAGGCGCCGGCCTCTTCTCCACCGAGCCGCCCGAGCACACCCGGCTGCGCTCGCTGGTGGCACGGGAGTTCAGCGCCCGCCGGGTCGAGCGGCTGCGCGCCCGGGCCGGCGAGCTCGCCGGGGAGCTGGTGGACGCCATGGTCGCCGCCGGCCGGCCGGCCGACCTGGTCGAGGACTTCGCCATCCCGATGCCCACCACCATCATCTGCGAGGTTCTCGGCATCCCCGCCGAGGACCACCGGATGCTCTGGCACTGGGCCGAGACGGTGCTCTCCGCCGTCACCCCCGGCGAGGTGCTCGCCGTCGAGGGGCAGGCGTTCATCGAGTACATGGCCGGGGTGCTGGACCTGCGAGGCCGCGAGCCGGGCGAGGACCTGCTGACCGTCCTCGTCGGGGCCTGCCGCGAGCAGGGCCTGATCACCGAGGAGGAGCTGCTCTCGATCGCCTGCGACCTCCTGATCGCCGGCTTCGTCTCCACCACCAACCAGATCGGCAACTTCTTCTACCAACTCCTGGTCAACCCCGAGGAGTTGCGCTGCCTTCAGGAGCGGCCGGAGCTGATCCCGAAGGCCGTCGAGGAGCTGATGAGGTACGTCCCGCTGCTCACCGGCTTCAGCCTGCCCCGGTACGCCACGGCCGACGTCGAACTGGGCGGGGTGACCATCCGGGCCGGCGACGCGGTGATGATCGCCACCGCCGCCGCCAACCGCGACCCCGAGGTCTTCGAGGAGCCGGAGCGCCTGGTGCTGGACCGCCCGGGCAACCCGCACATCGGCTTCGGCCACGGCGTCCACTACTGCATCGGCGCGCACCTGGCCCGGCTGGAGCTCCAGGTGGCCATCGAGACGGTGCTGCACCGGCTGCCCGGCCTGCGGCTGGCCGTTCCCGAGGGCGAACTGCGCTGGAAGGCGGACGCCATGGTCAACGGCCTGCAGGCGCTCCCGGTGACGTGGTGACGCGGCGGCCCGGTGACCCGGTGACGCGGCGGGGTGGCCGGGCGGTGACGCGGCGAGGCGGTGGCGCAATGACGGAGCGTCAGGAAGTGCCAGGAGCGACGAGGAAGGCCAGGGAATTGGTACGGGATACAGCGACAGGACGCCGGGAGTCGATGATCATCATCGGCGGCGGCCTCGGCGGCCTCTCCACCGGCTGCTACGCCAGGATGAACGGGTACGGCACCCAGATCTTCGAGATGCACGAGATCCCCGGCGGCTCCTGCACCGGCTGGGACCGCAGCGACTTCACCTTCGACTGGTGCATCAGCTGGCTGCTCGGCAACGGCCCGGGCAACGAGATGTACCAGATCTGGCTGGAGCTGGGCGCCCTCCAGGGCAAGGAGATGCGGCACTTCGACGCGTTCAACGTCGTCCGCGGCCGGGACGGCCGGGCGGTCTACTTCTACTCCGACCCGGACCGGCTGGAGGCCCATCTGCTGGGCATCTCCCCGGCCGACGCGGCCCCGATCCGGGAGTTCTGCAACGGCATCCGGACCTTCCGCAAGGCGCTGGCCGTCTACCCGTTCCTCAAGCCGGTCGGCCTGATGGGCCGGGTCGAGCGCTGGCGGATGCTGGCCTCGTTCCTCCCGTACTTCACCACCATCCGCAAGTCGATCACCGTGCTGATGACGGACTACTCGCAGCGGTTCCGGGAGCCGCTGCTGCGGGAGGCGTTCAACTTCATCCTCTACGAGAAGCACCCGGCCTTCCCGGTGCTGCCGTTCTACTTCCAGCTCGCCTCGCACGCCAACCACGCCGCCGGGGTGCCGGAGGGCGGCTCGCTCGCCCTGGCCCGGTCGGTCGAGCAGCGGTACCGGAAGCTCGGCGGCGAGATCACCTACAACGCCAAGGTGGAGGAGATCCTGGTCGAGGACGACCGGGCGGTGGGCGTGCGGCTCAGCGACGGGCGGGAGTACCGGGCCGACATCGTGGTCTCCGCCGCCGACGGCCACACCACCGTGATGAAGCTGCTCAAGGGCCGCTATCTGAACGACACCTACCGCAGGCTCTACACCTCGCTGATCGACGAGCCGGGCCAGCTGTCGCCCGGGTACGTCTCCCTCTTCCTCGGGCTGCGCCGGCCCTTCCCGGAGGGGGAGCCCTGCACCACCTACCTGCTGGGCGAGCGGGAGACGGCCGGGCTGACGGGCATCCGCTGCCCCAGCATGAACGTGCAGTTCCGCACCCGGCACTACCCGGAGCTGGCGCCCCGGGAGTCCACCGTGGTGTTCGCCACCTACTTCTCCGACATCGGCCCCTGGCGGGAGCTGCGCGAGGGCCCGGAGCAGTCCTCCCGGGTGCGGCGCGGCGAGGAACTGCACACCCTGCCGGTGAAGCACGGCCGGGAGTACATGGCGGCCAAGCGGAGGGTGCGCAACGGCATCGTCTCCTTCCTGGACGAGCGGTTCCCCGGCTTCAAGGACGCGGTCGCCGTCGCCGACGTCTCCACTCCGCTCACCCAGGTCCGCTACACGGGCGTCTACGACGGCACCTTCCCGGGCTGGAACCCGTTCGTGGAGGGCAGCGAGACCGTCGAGCAGGAGATCAAGAAGAACGGCCCGGTGCTGCCCGGGCTGGGGAACTTCTACCTCTCCGGCGTCTGGGCCACCATCGGCGGCCTGATCCGGGCGGCCGCCGCCGGCCGGCACGTCATGCAGTTCATCTGCCGCGACGACGGCGTGGAGTTCACCGCCGACATCGACCTGAGCGCGCCGCCGCCCACCCATCTGATCCTCCCGGTCGGCCGGCCGCCGCAAGAACAGGCCGGACCGGCCGAGGAGATCCCGTCCACCAGCACCGTATCGACAGGGGCCCTGGCATGAAGATCGAGAAATGGGTGGTCCGCGAGCACCTCGAAGGGGTGCCGGACGTCAACCGGATCTACCGGAAGGTGGTCGAGGACGTCGAGATCGGCCTCCGTCCGGACGAGATGCTCTTCCGGACGAGGTACGTCTCGGTCGACCCGTACCAGAGCGGCCTCGCGCTGGAGACGCCGATCGGCGACCACATGGGCGGCGACTCGATCATGGAGGTGCTGGAGGCCGGGCCGGAGGCGGCGTTCCGGGTCGGGGACCTCGTCCAGGGCTTCGGCGGCTGGCGCAGCCACGTCGTCCACAACGGCGCCGAGGAGGTGTGGAAGACCGGCCTCTTCCCGATGGTCTTCCCGGCCTACCGGCGGCTCGACCCGGCCTGGTACGACGAGGAGCTGCCCGTCTCCACGGGGCTCGGCATCATGGGAGCGCCCGGGATGACGGCCTGGGGCACGCTCACCAAGTTCATGACCGTGCGCCCCGGCGACACCGTGGTGATCAGTGGCGCGTCCGGCTCGATCGGCACCCTGGTCGGCCAGCTGGCCAGGCGCGCGGGCGCCGGCCGGGTGGTCGGCACCACGGCCTCGCCGGGCAAGGCCGCGTACCTCAAGGAGCTCGGCTTCGACGAGGTGGTGCTGTACGACCAGGCCGACGACGCCGAGACGGTCCGCGAGGCGCTGCTGTTCGCCGCCCCCGACGGCATCGACCGCTACTTCGACAACCTCGGCGGGACGGTCACCGACGCGGTGTTCACCATGCTCAACGTGAACAGCCAGGTCGCCGTCTGCTGGCAGTGGGCGACCACGGTGAACGGCGAGCTGACCGGGCCCCGGCTGCTGCCGTACATCATGTTCCCGCGCACCACGATCCGCGGGATCTTCGCCCAGGAGTGGTTCAACGAGCCGGAGCTGGCCGCGATGCACGCGGACCTCGGCGGGCTGGTCCGGCGCGGCGAGATCCGCTACCACCAGACCGTGCACAAGGGCTTCGACGCGATCCCGCAGGCCTACCGCAGCCTCTACGTGGACCGGGAGGCCAACCGGGGCAAGGTGCTGGTCGAGGTCTGAGCCCGGCAGGCGGGAGGGGCCGGTCGGCACCTCCCGCCGCGGGGGTCACGCACCCCGGAGGGTCACTCGTCGTCGAGGTCCAGGCCGCCGGCGTCGCTGCCGTCCGGGGTGCCGCTGATCGCGTACCCCTGGCGGCGCGCCTCGTAGCAGGCCACCGTCGCGGCGGCGGAGACGTTCAGCGAGCCGACCCGGCCCAGCTGCGGGACGAAGACCACCTGGTCGCAGAGGGCCAGCGCGTCGGGGGTGATCCCGCGGTCCTCGTGGCCCAGCACGAAGGCGACCGCCGGGGTCAGCTCGGCGGCGAACATCGGCACCGCCTCGTCCGCCAGCTCCAGGCCGACCACCTTGAAGCCGTCCGCCTTGGCGGAGGCGACCGCCTCGGCGACGGTGGGGAAGTGCTCCACCTTGAGGTACTTGTCGGTGCCCATCGCGGCCTTCTGCGCGCCGGACGACCGCACCGACGGGGTGTCGCCGGTCAGGTACAGCTTCTCGGCGCCCATCGCGGCGGCGGTCCGGACCACCGAGCCGACGTTGAACGGCGACTGGAGGTTCTCCAGGATCAGCGCGAGCCGGAACTCGTTGCTGCGCCGCCACTGGCGGTGCAGCCGCTTCAGTTCGGTCCCGCGGAGCTGCTTCACGACGTCGTACCTCGTCCACTCTCGGGGCCCGCACCCTCGGGGCGGGGCCGCGCTTCCAGAATCCGGAACCCGTTGACCGAGGTGACCCGGTCGGTCGGGTAGCCCTGGTCGTTCAGCCACTTCTGCAGCGAGTCCGAGCCCAGGTTCTTCTGCACCACCAGGAACGCCGAGCCGTCCGGGGTCAGCCGGCCGAGCCACTGGTGCAGCAGCCGGCGCAGGGCGGCCTTGCCGATCCGGATCGGCGGGTTGGAGTAGATCGCCGCGAACCGCAGGTCCTCGGGGACGTCCTCCGGCAGCGACGCCTGCACATTGGCCAGCCCGAGCGACTCCGCGTTCAGCCGGACCAGCTCCAGCGCGCGGGTGTTCACGTCCACGCCCCAGACCGGCAGCCGCTTGCGCCGGCTCGCCCAGGTCAGGGTGATCGGGCCGTAGCCGCAGCCGACGTCCAGGATCGGGCCGCGGACCCGCGGCGGCGGGGCGTGCTCGAGCAGGACCCGGGTGCCCGGATCCAGCCGGTTGCGGGAGAACACCCCGGCGTCGGTGGTCAGTTCCAGGGTGAGGTCCGGCAGGGTGACCGTGATCGGACGGCGCTCGCTGGCGACCTCGGGTGCACCGGTGAAGTAGTGCGAGCCGGACATGATTTCCCCGTCGTTCGTAAGGCTTCGGGGCCACCGGGTGGGTGTGGGTAAGCCCTGCTGGTACGCGACTGATCGTACCCCCGGCGGCCCGGGCCCCGGCAGCGCGGGAGAAGGGGCGTGCTGCCGGGACCGTGTCGTTCGTGCCGTCCGTGCCGTCCGTGCCGTCCGTGCGGTCCGTGCGGTCCGTGCGGTCCGTGCCGTCCGGGCAGCCTGCGCCGTCCGTGTGCCGTCGCGGCGGACCCGGCAACACGCCGGGCGGCGGGCGGCGCATCGCGCCCGGGCGGCCGCGGACGGATACTTCGAGTACCCGGGGCGGGCCCCGTGGGAGCCTCCCAGCAGCGAGGACGGATGCCATGCCGCAGAATCACGAGGACTACCTGGACGAGGTCGCCGAGGTGGTGGAGCCGGACGACGAGGACGAGGAGGGCGACGAGTACGACGAGCTGGCCGAGCGCCGCGCCCTCGGCGCCGACCCGGCCACCGAGGTCGCCGACGTCGCGGAACAGAGCCGGATCGTCCAGCTCGACGAGGACGAGTACCGGGAGTAGGGACGTGCCGGGGGTGGGCACGAACCGGGGGTGAGTGCGTGCCGGGGCGGGCGCCTAGAGAGCGCCGCGCCGCTGGAGCCAGGCGAACGCCGCCCAGCCCGGCAGCACCGGCAGGACGAGGGTCAGCAGGCGGAAGAGCGCGACCGCGGCCAGTGCGCCGCCCTCCTCCATCGACGCGGTGTGCTCCATCAGCGTCACCAGTGCGCTGTCCACGGCGCCGGCCCCGCCCGGGGTCGGCGCCGCGTTGCCGACCGCGTTGCCGATCAGGAAGACCACCGCCACCGAGGCGAAGGCCGGCTCCCGGCCGACCGCCCGGGCGCAGCAGTACAGGCACGCCACCAGGCAGAGCGAGACCAGCAGCTGCCCGGCGATGCCCACGGCCAGCCGCCGGGGGCTGCGCAGCAGCTCCAGCAGCCGGGGCAGCACCTCGGAGGTCAGCGGCCGCAGCCGGGCGGTCAGCCACCGCCGGGCCGCCGGCACGGCGGAGACCCCGGCCAGCAGCACCACTGCGCCGGCCAGGCCGCTGACCACGGCCGGCAGCGCGTCCAGCTCGGAGCCGCCGGGCTCCATGCCCAGCAGGTAGACGAAGGCGCCCAGCTGCAACAGGTGCAGCACCAGGCCGAAGAGCTGGCCCACGCCCACGCTGGACAGCGCCTGGGCGGTCGGGAGGCCGGCCCGCTGGAGGAAGCGCGTGTTCAGGGCCACCCCGCCGACCCCGCCGGGCGAGACCAGTTTCACGAAGGACCCGGCGAGCTGGGCGAGGACGGCGTGGCGGAAGTCCAGCCGCTCGGGGACGAAGCCGACGAAGCCCATCGCGGCCGTGAAGTGGCTGGCCGTCGCGGCCAGCAGGGCGAGCACCAGCCAGAGCGGGTCGGCGTCGGCCATGGTGGCGACCGGGTTCTGCTCGCTCGCGAAGAGCTGGGGCAGCAGCAGCCACCCGGCCACCACGCCGCCGCCGACGGCCAGCAGGGTGCGGGGACGCAGCCGCTCCAGCCTGACCGCCCGCACCGGCGCCTGCGGCCTGCTCCGGAGGACTTCGCCGCGGATGGCGTCCAGCAGCTCGACGTGCGGTGGCGGGGGAGCGGCGGCGCGGGTCGCCGCGGCCCCGGGACCGGCCGGGCCGGCGCGCCGGGCGGCCGCGTCGCGTTTGAGGGCGCTGCGGGTGGTGCGGGCGAGCGCGATGGGCTGGAGCAGCGGCAGGGCCGCGCCGACGGCGTCCGGGCCGAGGACGGCCACCGCGCTGCGCACGGCCCGCTCGGCGCCGGTGCGCAGGGCGAGGGTGGTGAGCAGCTGGGCGATGTCGCACTGCAGGACGAGTTCGCTCGCCGCGATGTCGCCGTCCGCGAGGTCGACCAGGTGCACCGCGCCGGTCTCGTCCACCAGCAGTGAGGAGGGGACGAGCGCGCGGTGCGAGATCTCGCGGCGCTGGAGCAGCGAGAGCTGGGTCCAGGCGTCGGAGAGGAGCGCGTCGGTCAGTTCGTCGTCGGCGAGCCGGTCCAGGGTGCGGCCGGGCAGGTACTCGTAGGCGACCAGGGCGGTGTCGCGGCCGAGTTCGACGGTGACGGCGATCCGGCGGGTCCGGACGCCGGCGGCGACGGCCGCGTACGAGACCAGCGCCTCGTGCTCCAGCCCGGTGCGCAGCGAGCGCAGGGCCCGCGGGTGCGGGGCGGTGCGCAGTCGCAGCCGGCGCCAGACGCGCTGGACCAGGGCGGCGGTGACGGCCTGGCGGTCGAGCAGCTGGACGTCGAGGTCGGGGCGGCCGGCCTCCTGGCGGACCAGGTAGCGGTCGGGGCCGGCCGGGCCGGCGCTGACCGGGCGCAGCCCCGCCCCGCGCAGGCTGCGCAGGAGCTCGGCGGGCCGGGGCCGGGGGTCGGGGGTGCCGACGGCGTAGCGGGTGCCGTGGGCGGTGGTCCAGCCGATCAGCAGGCCGAGCAGCACCGCGGTCGGGGTGGCGTACCCGGCGGCCAGTCCGGCGAGGCCGGAGACGGCGAGGAGGACCCGGGGGGCCCTGAGTTCGCGGGCTCCGGAGGCGGTGAGGAAGGCGAGGACCGGGGCGAGGTAGCCGTAGACCGGTTCGGTGTGGGCCGCGTAGCTGTAGACGGGCCCGGAGTGGGCGAGGCCGTCGACGGGCAGCGGCAGGGTGAGGGCGGTCAGCAGTGAGCGCGGGGCGGCACCGTCGACCCACAGGTCCAGGGCGAGCGAGACCCCGTAGGCGAGGACGGCGGCGAGCAGTCCGTCGCAGAGGTGCTGGAGGGTGCGCCTGCGGTCGGTCGCCGGGCTCAGGAGCCGGCGGACCGCCGAGTACGCCGGGACGAGCAGCAGGGCGGCGGTGGAGAGCCCTCCGGCGATCGCGGGGAGCGGGACCGGCACCAGCAGGACGGCCTGGGCGACGTCGGAGGCGATGCCGCTGGTCGTGGCGCGGGCGTACTCGGAGAGCAGCAGGGTGAGGGCGAAGGCGGTGAGGCCGACGAGGAGCCGGATCAGCGCGACCGGCTGGCGGATCCGGCCGGTGCCCGCCGGGCCGGTGCCGGTCGATCCGGTGCCCGCCGGGCCGGTGCCGGTCGATCCGGTGCCCGCCGGGCCGGTGTCGGACGATCCGGTGCCCGCCGGGCCGGTGCCCCCGGGGTGGGAGATGCCGGGGGCGCGGGTGTCCGGGCCGGAGGCATCCGCGGGGGGAGGGGTGTCCGGTATGTCCGGCGGAGCGCCGGGGCCTGCCTTCCCCGGTATGCCGCCCGCCCGGGCACCGCCGGTGTCGCTGTCCGTTCCCCCCGTTACAACCGCCACGGTTGGCATGCTCCCACGGCGCCGTCCGGGCCCGCCGGGGAACCCGGGCGGACGGCCCTCGTCAGGCCTGCCGGGTCGGCAGGGCGACCAGGTGGCGCAGGTTGACGTGCTGGGGGCGGGTGACGGTGTAGCCGATCAGGTCGGCGATGTCGTCGGAGGTCAGCGCGGGGATCGCGTCGAACATCCCGCCGAGCTGCTCGCGCAGCACCGGGTTGTCGATGTGCCCGCCCAGCTCGGTGTCGGTCAGCCCGGGCTCGATCGCGCTGACCCGGACGTCGCGCGGGCCCAGCTCGCTGCGGAGCGCGGCGGAGAGCTGGGTGAGTGCGGCCTTGGTGGCGCCGTAGACGGCGTAGTCGGGGAAGACGACGTGGGAGGCGATCGAGGAGACGTTGACCAGGTCGGCGGTCCGGCCCTCGGCGGCGGCCGCGGTGAGGTCGGCCGTGAAGGCGCGGACGATCCGCAGCGCGCCGGTGAGGTTGGTGTCGATCATGCGGGTCCACTCGTCGATCCGGCCGTCGGCGAGGGGGTTGGGCAGCATCACGCCGGCGTTGTTGACCACCAGGTCGACCGGGCCGTACGCGTCGTGGACGGCCTTGGCGGCGGCGTCCACCGATGCCTGGTCGGTGATGTCGGTGGTGACGGCGATCGCCCGGTCGCCGGCGGCGGTGATCTCGGCGGCCAGCGCGTCCAGCCGCTCGGTGCGGCGGGCCAGCAGAGCGACCCGGGCGCCGCCGGTGGCGAGGAGGCGGGCGGTGGCCTCGCCCATGCCGCTGGCGGCTCCGGTGACGACGGCGGTGCGGGTGGCGAGGGCGGGGTAGCTCATCGGGTGCTCCTGAGTGGTTCCGTCGGGCTGACGGGAGCAACTCTGCGCGCACCGCGGCCGGTCACCCAGGGCTGTGCCGCACCCGGGAAAGCCCTTCCTGGGAAAGCGCAACCTGGGAAAGCCAGTACCACCCTCACGGCGGCCCTCCCGGTCTACGCTGCCGGGCATGGAGAACACCGTCGGGGACTTCCTCCGCTCGCGCCGTGCCCGGATCCGGCCCGAGGAGGTGGGCCTGCCCTCGCACGGCCGCCGCCGGGTGCAGGGGCTGCGCCGCGAGGAGGTGGCCCAACTCGCCGGGGTCAGCGTCGACTACTACGTCCGGCTGGAGCAGGGCCGCGGCGGCAGCGCCTCGGACGCCGTGCTGGATGCGGTGGCGCGGGTGCTGGGGCTGGACGAGGTGGAGGCCGCGTACCTGCGGTCGCTGGCCCGTCCGGCCCGGCCGGCCGCCGCGCCGCGGGGCCGCCGGCAGGTTCGGGAGGGCACCCGGCTGCTGCTGGACCTGATGCCCGGGGTGCCGGCCTTCGTGCTCGGCCGCCGCATGGACGTGCTGGCCTGGAACGACCTCGGCGACGCCGTGAACGGCTTCTCCGCACGCTCGTCCGGCGAGGCCAACGCGGCCCGCCACACCTTCCTCGACCCGGCCGCCCGGGAGTTCTACCCGCAGTGGGAGGCGGTGGCGGCCGAGACCGTCGCCTACCTGCGGCTGGACGCCGGCCGGTACCCGCAGGACGCCCGGCTGGCCGCGCTGGTGGGCGAACTGTCGATGCGCAACGAGGACTTCCGGCGGCTGTGGGCGGACCACCAGGTGAAGCAGAAGACCCACGGCGTCAAGCTGATCCGCCATCGGCTGGTCGGTGAACTCGACTTCGGCTACGAGACGCTGGCCGTCAACGGCTCCCCCGACCAGTTGCTCGTCGTCTACACCGCTCCGCCCGGCTCTCCGACCGCGCAGAAGCTGGCCCTGCTGGGGAGCTGGACGGCGCAGGACGCCCCGGCCGGGGGAGCCCCGGCGCAGGACGCCCCGGCCGCCGCGGACTGACCCGGGGGAGTGTCCGACCTGCGGGGCGTGTCTTGGGCGGTGGGCCGGGGCGGCCGTCACTACCCTGCGTGCATGAGCGCCTGCGAAGACCTCACCGCGGCACCCCGGGACATCGAACCCCTCCCGCCGGCGGACGGCTGCGCCGACTGCCTGGCCCAGGGGCGCCGGGACTGGGTCCACCTGCGGGTCTGCCTGGACTGCGGCCACATCGGCTGCTGCGACTTCTCGCCGCAGCGGCACGCCACCGCGCACTTCCACAACAGCTCCCACCCGGTGATCCGCTCGTACGAGCCGGGGGAGGACTGGCGCTGGTGCTTCGTCCACGAGGTCATGGGCTGAGGGCGTCCTGGGGCGTACCCCCGAGGTTCCGGAACGGGCGAGGTGGCAGGGCGGCTGAGGTGTAGGGCGGCTAAAATCCGGACATAACGCCCGTGCGGTCCTCCCGGCCGGCGCTCGTTCGGCCGGTGGCCGCCGAAGGGAGGCCGACGATGACCAAGTCGATGCCGAGCAGCACCCACAAGCTCCGCCGGGGCACCCAGGAGCTGCTGGAACGCCGGGGCATGGCGATGAGCCCCAAGTCGCTGCCACCACGGCTGCGCACCAACGCGCCACCCGCGGCCAGCGCCGGGGCCGGCTCCGCCTTCCGGCACGGCGGCCGTGACGCCGAGGTGGCGGCGATGCACTCCGCCCCGGCGATGCACTCCGAACTGAAGGGCCACCGCCACCGCGGCGCGGAGAAGCACTCCGCGCACTGAACCACCGCACGCCTGAATCACCGTGCGCGCCCAACGTGCGCGCTGAATCACCGCACGCACTGGACCACCGCGCGCAGTGAGCCACTGCACGCAGTGAACGACTGCACGCAGGACCACGGTGCGTGCCGAAGCACTCCGCGCGGACAACCACCGCGCGCGCTGGACCACTCCGCGCGCCGGGCGGGACGCAGCCGTCGGGGGGGGGGGCCGAGCACGGGCCCCCCCCCCCGACGGCTGCCCGGGCGTCGGCCCCGGGATGACTCGGGGTCGGCTCCGGGGCGTCTGGGGGGCCGTCCCGGATGGCCCCCGCGCCGCACTCCAACAGACTCGTTCCCGGACAGAGCACGAGCCGCCGGACGAGCCACAGTTGGAGACCAGACCGATGAACACCGCTCAGCGCAACCGCCGTTGGACCGCCCTCGCCGTCTCGGGTGCCCTGCTGGCGGCCGTCGCGGCCGGCGCCGCGACGCCGGCCCTGGCCGCCGACCGGGCGCCGGGCAGCGCGAGTTCGGCCGACGACGCCGTCCGCCTGGCCGGTCCGCCCGACCGCGAGGCGCTGGCGAAGACGCTTGCCGGCCTGCCGGACGACGGCATCACCGGCGCGCTGGTCCGGGTCGACGGCAGGGGCGGCCGGTGGGCCGGCACGGCGGGCGACGTCCCGGCGGACGCCCGGTTCCGGATCGGCAGCATCTCCAAGGTCTTCACCGCCACCGTGGTGCTCCAGCTCGCCGCCGAGCGGAAGCTCGACCTGGACGGCACCGTTCAGCAGTACCTGCCCGGGCTCCTCCCGGCGTCCTACCCGCCGGTCACCGTCGGCCAGTTGCTCGACCACACCAGCGGTCTGCCGGGCGGTGGCGGCCTCACCTCCGGGGACGGCACCGAGAGCTGGTTCGCCGCCCACAAGGCCGACTCCTGGACGCCCGCCCAGGTGGTCGCGGACGCCGTCCGGCAGCCGATGGGCTTCGCGCCGGGCACCGCGCAGCAGTACAACGGCATCAACACCTTCGTCGCCGGGATGGTGGTCGAGAAGGTCACCGGCCACACCTTCGCCCGGGAGGTGCAGACCCGGATCGCCCGCCCGCTGGGCCTGCGCGACACCGTCGTCCCGGACCGCGACGACCTCACCCTGACCGGTCCGCACGCGCGGGTCTCCGTGGACGTCGGCGGCCCGCAGGGCCCGCGGCAGCTGGTGGACGTCACCGAGCAGAGCCCCTGGCCGTGGGCGGAGGGCGGCATGATCTCCTCCGCCGCCGACCTGGACCGGTTCATGACGGCGCTGCTCCGCGGCCGGCTGCTGCCGCCCGCCCAGCAGGCCGAGCTGTTCGACGTCCCGGACGTGCCCAACCACCGCAACAAGAACTGCGAGATCGGCCCGACCGCCGGTCACGCCTGCTTCTCCAAGGGCCTGATGAGCGCCACCCTGCCCAACGGCGTCGTGGTCTGGGGCAAGACCGGCTCCCGCCCCGGCTACACCAGTGGCGTCTTCGCCACCAAGGACCTGAGCCGCAAGGTGGTCTACTCGATCAACCCGACCGGCATCTCCGGCGCCGAGTTCCCGAAGATGTGGGAGATCGTGACGACCTCCTTCGGCTCCGGCCAGAAGTACGGGGACCAGCCGAAGTAGGGCCGTTGTCGGTGGGCTGCGGTACGTTCGTGCCGATCACTGGCGGTGTGGCGGACACGGGGGGCACGCGATGGCCGAGCTGATGACGGAGGAGCCGGTCGAGTTCCAGCTGGAGCGCCACCGGACGGAGCTGACCGGCTACTGCTACCGCATGCTCGGCTCGGTCTTCGAGGCCGAGGACGCGGTGCAGGAGACGATGATCCGCGCCTGGCGCGGTCACCGGGGCTTCGAGGGCCGGGCGGCGCTGCGCTCCTGGCTGTACCGGATCGCCACCAACGTCTGCCTGGACGCGCTGAACGGCCGCAACGGCCGGGCCCGTCCGATGGACCTGGCCGGCCCGTCCACCGTGGCCACCGCGACCGGGAACCAGTTGCCCGAGGTGACCTGGATCGGCCCGGCGCCGGACGGCCGGGTCCTGCCCGAGACGGGGGACCCTGCCGAGGTGGCCGCCCAGCGCGAGTCGGTGCGGCTGGCGTTCGTCGCCGCGCTCCAGCGGCTGGCGCCGCGGCAGCGGGCGGTGCTGATCCTGCGCGAGGTGCTCGGCTGGAGGGCCGCCGAGGTCGCCGAACTGCTCGGCGTCACCGTGGCGTCCGTCAACAGCGCGCTCCAGCGGGCGCGCTCGGTGCTCGCCGCGGACGCCTCGGCGGCCCGGCCGGCGCCCGTGCTGGACGAGGACCACCGGGCGCTGCTCTCCCGCTACGTCTCGGCCTTCGAGGCGTACGACATGGACGGGCTGGCGGCGCTGCTGCACGAGGACGTCACGCTCAACATGCCGCCGTACGAGCTGTGGCTGACCGGGCACGCCGACATCCGCGAGTGGATGCTCGGCCCGGGCCACGGGTGCCGGGGCTCGCGGCTGGTCCCGGTGGAGGCCAACGGCAGCCCGGCCTTCGGGCAGTACCGGCCGAGCCCGGAGGGCGGCCACGAGCCGTGGGCGCTGATCGTGCTGGAGGTGTCAGAGGGCCGGATCACCGGGCTCACCAACTTCCTCGACACCGACGTGCTCTTCCCGCTCTTCGGCCTCCCGCCCCGGCTGGACGGGTAGTCCGGGCTCGACCGGCAGCACGCCGGCCAGGCCGGTGAAGGCGAGCAGCTCCCGCAGGGGGCCGCCCGCGTTCGTCAGTACCACCCGCACGCCGTGCCGGGCGGCCGCGAGCCGGAGCCGGGCGAGCGCGTCGACGACGGTCAGGTCGGGGGCGGTGAGGGCGCCGACGTCGCAGGTCAGCAGTGGGTCGGACGGGGTCTTCGGGTTGGTGTTCACGGAGCTTGGACCGCCGCCGCGGGCGTAGCTCATCGGCCCGCCGGGAGATTCCCGCAAGAATTTCCGGCGGGAGCGATGCGTGGCACAGTGGGCGGCAGTTGCCCCTGCCCCGGAGGAGGACCGCCGTGACGGCCGAGCCGTTGAAGTCCAAGGAAGAGTGGCTGGCGTCCCTGCCGCGGATCTACGCGGCAGCCGGGTGCGTGCTGCGGGACGCCTCGGGGCGGATTCTGATCGTGAAGGCCGGCTACCGGGAGCACTGGCAGTTCCCGGGCGGCACCATCGACCTCGGCGAGGGGCCGGCCGAGTGCGCCGCGCGGGAGCTGACCGAGGAGACCGGGCTGGTGCGGCCGGCCGGTGACCTGCTGGCGATCTCCTGGACCCATCCCTCCGCCGAACTCGACCACCCGGCCGAGCACTTCCTCTTCGACTTCGGCACCGTCCCGGATGGCACCCCCGTGACCGTCCCGGCGGGTGAACTGGACGACTACCGCTGGGCCGGCGACGAGGAGGCACTCGAACTGCTCGGCCCGGCACGGTCCCTGCGGCTGCGGGCGGCGATGGAGGCGGCCGCCGACGGGCGGGTGCGGATCATCACCACCCAGGTGTCCGGCTTCTGACGACGGGCCCGAGGCCCCCGGTCGCGCCGGGGGCCTCGGGCGGGTCGGTCAGCCCTGCTCGGTGGCGCGCGCCGCGATGTACGCCGCGACGGCCTCCGAGGTGAAGGCCTCCGCCTCGGCCTTGTCCACGCCGAGGTCGGCGAGCGGGCCCGCACCGTTCTCCTGCTCCAGCAGTGCCAGCAGGATGTGCTCGGTGCCGACGTAGTTGTGCCCCAGCTTGAGCGCCTCGCGGAAGGTCAGCTCCAGCACCTTCTTGCCCTCGGCGTCGTAGGGGATCAGCCCGGGCGCCTCGCCGGAGGCGGCCGGAAGGGTCGCGGTGACCGCCGCCCGGACGGCGTCCGCGGTGAAGCCCTGGGCGGCCAGCGCCCGGACGGCCAGGCCCTCCGGCTCGGCGAGCAGGCCGAGCACGAGGTGCCCGGTGCCGATTTCGGTGTTGCCGGCTCGGCGGGCCTCCTCCTGCGACTCCATCACCACGTGCCGGGCCCGGGGGGTGAACCGGCTGAAGCCCTGGCTGGGGTCGAGGTCGGAGGGCGTGCCCGGGTCCTTGGGGACGAAGCGCTTCTGGGCGGCCTGCTTGGTGACGCCCATGCTGCGGCCGATGTCGGTCCAGGAGGCGCCGGAACGGCGGGCCTGGTCGACGAAGTGGCCGATCAGGTGGTCGGCCAGGTCGCCGAGGTGGTCGGCGGCGATGACCGCGTCGGAGAGCTGGTCGAGCGCGTCGCTGTGGACCTTCTTGATCGCGTCGATCAGGTCGTCGAGGCGCAGCGGAGTGGTCTGGGGGACGATGGGGTTCTCCATGCGTCAACCGTAGGTTGTCGACCCAAGGTGCGTCAACCATCGGTTGACGATGTTTCGAGTTGTGTTCCGAGGCGTGCCGCCCGGCGGCCGGCGCGTTTCCGGCGGTCGGACGACTCGCGGGTCAGAGGGCCAGCTTGAACCCGTCGTGGCTGCGCTCGAAGCCGAGCGAGGCGTAGAAGCGGTGTGCCTCGGTGCGGCGCTTGTTGCTGGTCAGCTGGACCAGCGTGCAGCCGCGGTCGCGGGCCCGCCCGACGGCCCGGGTCAGCAGCTCGCGCCCGAGGCCGGCGCCCCGGCGGTCGGCGCGCACGCGGACGGCCTCGACCAGCGCGCGCTCCTCGCCGTGCCGGCCGAGCCCGGGGATGTAGGTGAGCTGGAGGCAGCCGAGCACCGTGCCGTCGCCCTCGTCCAGGACCATCAGCTCGTTGCGGGCGTCCTCCTCCACGGCGGCGAAGGCGCGGGCGTAGGCCTCGTCGACCTGCACGGTGGCGGGGTCGATCACACGCTCCTCGTCGGCGAGCAGGGCGATGACGGCGGGCAGGTCCCGGCGGGTGGCGGTACGGAAGATCACGCCCGGAGTCTGCCAGAGCGGATCCGGCCCGCCGGGCCGGGGCCCGAGGGCCGGGCGGGGGCCTGTCGGTCGGGTCGGTTCCCGTCCGCCGGGCCGGATCCCGGCCCGCCGGAGGCTCGGGTGACCGGCCTCGGCCGTCGGCTCCGGTGGCGGGCTACGAGGGCAGCAGCCGGGCGCGGACGGCGGCGAGGTCGGCCGGGTCGACGCCGGCGGCGAGCAGGTACCCGGCCGGGTCGAAACCGTCGAGGGTGGCGTGCAGGGCGGCCTCGGCGGTGGTGCCGGCCTCGGCGAGCACCGCGTCGATCCGGAGGTGCTGGTCCGGCAGGCCGAGCATTCCGTACAGCGGGCGGACGTTGGGCGCGCTGAGCAGGTAGTCGGCGACGATCTCGGAGGGCTCGACGCCCGCGAGGGCGAGCAGCAGCAGGGCGGCGAGGCCGGTGCGGTCGCGGCCGGCGCCGCAGTGCACGACCAGCCCGCCGGGGCGGGCGCCGGCGATGGTGGTGACCAGTTCGGCGGCGGCGTGCGCGCAGTGGTCCAGGTAGGGGCGTAGGGCGAGCGGGGTGCCGTCCAGCCTCCCGTACGTCTCCCACCAGGCGGAGCCGGCCAGTTCGTCCAGGGGGACGCGGATCAGCTCGACGCCGTCGGGGAGGGGGAGGAGCGGCTTGTACTCATCGATGTTGCGCAGGTCGACGACGGTGCGTATGCCGTGGTCGAGGAGGGCGTCCCAGCCTTCGGCGGTGAGGCGGTCCAGGTTGTCGGCCCGGACGATCGCGCGGGGGGCGGTCCGGGCGCGGTCGGTGGTGCGGAGGCCGCCGAGGTCGCGGACGTTGAGGCAGCCGTCCCAGACCAGCGTGCGGTCCTCGGTGGTGGTCAGCGTGTGCGTCCGGCTCATCAGGATCCCCGTTTCTCGCGGGGGTCCGTTACCCCCTCGTTATATGAGGACTATCGGGATGGTCGGATGGTTCCTGAATTGTGCGACCAGGCGTCAGCAGCATTCCGGGAAAGCATTCCTCATGGATGATCAGGTCAGCAGGCGGTCGGCTCGGCGGCCTCGGTGCGCACCAGCTTCTCCATCGGGTCGGCGGCGGTCTGGCCGAGCACCGAGCCGGCGACGATCGCGCCGATCAGGAAGACGGTGGAGAGCCAGGCCATGGTCGACACCGGCAGGGTGAAGGCGCCGACCACACGGGCCACGCACTCGGTCAGCAGGGCGGCGCCCCAGATCCCCGAGAAGAGGCGCTCGTAGCGGCGGAACGTGCGGGAGCCGGCCGCCCGGCCGTCGGCCAGCCGCTGCCACGCGGCGGAGCGGGCCCGGTCGCCCTTGGTCAGGAAGGGCATCAGCATCGGCGACATCAGCGGCCGGCCGATCAGCGCGGAGAAGAGGATCGCCAGCGCGAGGCTGCCGCTGAGCGCGCCGTCCTTGGCGAGCATCAGCCGGGCGTCGCCGGTGACGGTGGTGAGCGCCAGGCCCACGAGGTTGACGCCGAGCATCATCGACGCCCACAGGTTGAGCTTCCGCTCGCGGACCAGGCCGACGACGGTCCGGGCGGCCGGGACGGCGCCGCTCCAGGCGAGGGCGGCGAACTCGCTCATGCCGAACGCGGAGTGCAGCAGGTAGTAGCCGGCCAGCGGGGCGGCGACGTCCAGGGCGAGCGGGCGGAGGCCGGCGGCGACCGGGTTCGGCGCCTTGGCGGTCTCCCGGGTGGCGGCCGGGGCGGTGGCGGTGCTGGCGGCGGTGGTGGCAGTGGTGGCGGCGGGTGCGCTGAGGGTCTGGCTCATGGTGGGTTCCTCCCCGGACTGGCTGGTCGGCCTGCGGGCGGTGCCCGCGTCGTGCCTCCAGTATTCCGGGCCGACCCTCCGTCAGAGCAGTGTCGTCCGTTGCGGGATCCGCATGACGGTTGTCACGGTCCGCGTCATGACAGCGCCGCCGGCCTGCGCGTTCACCCGTGGTCGGGGTCGAAGGCCCAGAGCTCGCGGCCGAGCGTGTCCCGGCAGTGCACCGCGTGGAAGCGCTCGTCCCGCACGGAGGGGAGGCGTGCGCGACGCCCTTCAGGACCGTCCGCGCGACCGCGTCCGCCCGGGTCCGGGCGCCGTGACCCGGCGTGCCGGTGGTCACCCCTTCGGGTCGGGTCGTGGCGGTGGCAGCAGGGTGCGGCCGCGCCTCGGGGACCGACGGCGGTCGCGCTGGCGGCCCGGGCACGGGCCGTGCGCGGCCGTGCCGGGCCGGCCTGGGTATGGGTCCGTGCACGGGGCCGGGCACCGGCCGGCCCCCGTCGGCGGCGGGGCCGCACGGTCCGCCGAGGCCGGTGGGGCGGGTCGGTCCGGCGGGGTCGGTCCGGGCTGCTTCGCCCACCTGCAACGTGGGCAGGAGGGGACCGGCCGGGCTGCGGGCGAAGGCCGGTGACCCGCGGGACCTTGGGCCCGGCACGGTGCCGCCCCTGGTCCGGAACGGCCGGCGGCCCGGCGCGGTGACGGCCTGGAACGGCCCGGTCACGGGGCGCCGCAGCCGCCCGGCCGAATCGGAGCCGGTCGCCCGGATGGCGCATGATGTGGCGGGTGCAGAGTGCAGATCGCCCGGGAGCGGGCACCGACAGCGCCGTCGGCCGGTCCGGACCGGTACCGACGTCGGGCCCCCCGCCCGGCCCCCCGTCCGCCCCGTCCCCGGGGACCGCTCCCGCCGACCTGTCGGCGGCGGTGAGAGCCGCGCAGGACGGCGACGAGGAGGCGTTCCGGCTGCTGTTCCGCAGCGTGCAGCCGGGCCTGCTGCGCTATCTGCGGGTGCTGGTCGGCGGCCGCCCCGAGGACGCCCAGGACGCCGAGGACATCGCCTCCGAGACCTGGCTGCAGATCGCCCGCGACCTGCAGGCCTTCTCCGGCGACGGGGACGGTTTCCGCGGCTGGGCCGCGACCATCGCCCGCAACCGCGCGCTGGACCACCTGCGCGCCCGGCGCCGCAGACCGGTCGCCGACCTTCCGTTCGAGTACCTCTCCGAGCTGGCCGCCGGGGACGACACGGCCGGCGCGGCGCTGGCCTCCGTCGGCACGGCGGACGCGCTGGCCCTGATCTCCCGGCTTCCCCGCGACCAGGCCGAGGCGGTGCTGCTGCGGGTGGTGATGGAGCTGGACGCGGAGAGCGCCGCGCGGGTGCTCGGCAAGAGGTCCGGCAGCGTGCGGATGGCCGCGCACCGGGGGCTGCGCCGGCTGGCCAAGGTACTGGAGCAGTCCGTCGTGGCGGGCGTGGGGATTCCGGCGCAGCAGCCGCCGGCCGGGTCGTCCGGGCAGCCGACCCGACCGGTGGCGGGGCACGTCGGAAAGGACGAGAAAAAAATTCCTCCGCAGGGTGTGACAGAACGCCGGGCCGCGACGCTGAAGGACATGAGATGAGCACCAACCGATCCCGTCGGATCGACCGCGACACGGCCGAGCAGTTGCTCGGCGGCGCCGTGGGCGGACCGTCGGCCGGGCAGGACGCCTCGCTCACCGGACCGGACGCCGGCACGGGGGTCGCCCACGTGCTGGCCGCCGCGGCCGCCCCCGCGGCGGCGGGCGAACTGGCCGGGGAGGAGGCCGCCCTGGCCGCGTTCCGGGAGGCCCGTCTCGCGCCTGTTCCTGCCGTACCCGCCGCACCCGCACCCGTCCGGAGACGATCGATGGCAACCGCCGCGCTGGCCAGGGCCTTCAGCACGAAGGCCGTTGCCGTCGTGCTCGGAGCCACGGCGCTCGGCGGTGTGGCGGTCGCGGCCGGCACGGGCAACCTGCCGTCCGCACTCGGCGGCGGGTCGGGCGGGCTGGACCGGTCGCGGGTCGTCGCGCCCGTCACCGGCACGTCCGCCGCTCCGGGGACGGGCTCCGGCACGCCGGGCAGCTCGGCGGGGCGCCCCTCCGCCGGCCCGTCGACAGGCGGTCCGTCCGCTGGTGGCCCAGCCCTGGGCGGTCCGTCCACCGGTGGGTCGCCGTCCGCGGGCGCGTCCGCCGGGCCGGGGAAGCCCTCGGCGCCGGGCGCGTCGTCCCCCGCGGAGACCCGGGGCGGCCAGCTCCAGGCGGCGCTGGTCACCCTCTGCCGCGGGTTCACCGACCGGACGGGCAAGGGCGAGCGCCCGCGCCTGCTGGTCGCGGACCCGCAGTTCGGCGCACTGGTCGCGGCGGCCGGCGGTCCGGACAAGGTGGAGGACTACTGCGGGGAGGTGCTCCGGCGATTGAGCGACGACGACCGCCAGAGCACCACCCCGAAGCCCCGCAGCAGCGACGGCGGCGGCTCCGGTGGCGGCGACGGGAAGAGCGGCGGTACCGGTACCAAGGGCAGCACGAGCACCCCGGCGCTGCCCGTCGTACCGACGCTCCCCGACGTCCGCCCGAAGCCGGACCGCACGGACAGCTCCACCGACCCCTCACCCAAGAGGTAACGCCCCCAAGAACTCCGGATGGGCGGCGAGCGAATCCCCCCGGGCTCGCCGCCCATCCGGACCGGACCACCCGCTCCACCCGGCAGTACCAGCAGTACCAGCACCACCCGCAGACTCCGGGTGGCCGGTCGGCTCCCCCGTGCCAACCGTCCACCCGGCCGGCCCCGGCCGGACCGGCAGGCGCACCCCGGACGCGCCACCGGCCCGGCCGGGACCAACCCCTGCGGCCCGCCCGCCCGCAGTCGGGCGGGCCGCGCCCCGCACCACCAGACCAGACCTGGACCCGACCGTGACCGTCACCTTGTACGACCACGAGCCGGCGGCCGGGGATCCGCTGCCCGGTTCCCCGGCCGCCTTTCCTTCCGGAGAGGCCGCCGAGACCACCGTCGCCCCGGTGTTCGTGGACTCCTCCGGCCGCCGCCAGCGGCGGGTCCGCAGGCTCGGCCTGCTGCTCGCCGTCCCGGCCGCCGGTTACCTGGCGCTGCTGGCCAGCACGGTGCTCGGCGGCCCGACCGTCAGCGCGCCGTTCCTGCCGCTGCCGCCCGGGCCGAGCGCCGCGCCCGAACCGGCCGACCCGGCGCCGTCCCCGGTGCCGACGATCACCGGCACGCCCGGGCCGGACAGCGTGCAGCCCGGGACGGTGCGGCCGACGGCGGCCGACCACCGCACGGCTGTCCCGGTGGCGGCCACCCCGCGGCCGTCCGGCCCGGAGGCCGGACCGTCCACGCCGCCGCCCGCCTCCGCGTCCGCCACGCCGGGCGGCAACAGCGGGAACGGCGCCGGCAACGGGGGCGGCAGCGCGGGGGGAGCCACCCCCACCCCCGGTCACGGCCGCCCCACCGACGCGCCGGGCAACTCCGGCAACGCGGGCGGCAAGCCCGGCAAGCCCTCACCGACGCCCTGACGGCGGACTCCCGACCCCCGCCGTGGCCTGCGCGGAGCTTCGTGAAGCTCCGCGCACCCGGCCGTCGGAGTCCCCGGACCGGGCCCCTCCCGAAAGCGCCCCCGTGAGCACCTCCCGCCGTCGAAGAACCGGCCGTCCCGGTCCCGCCCCCGCCCCGCAGGCCCGCCGCGGCCGGCGCGGCGTCGTCCGTCAGGGCCCGCTGCGCACCCACTGGCTGCTGCTGACCGCGCTGCTGCTCACCCTCGGCGCCACCCTGCTGATCCAGGGCTACACCCAGCACCTCTACGACCACCGCCCCGACCAGGCCGCCCGCCAGGCAGGCTCGGAGGCCGTCCCCGAGCAGGTCCGCACGGGCGGCCCGGTGATCGACGCGGCCGGCCCGCAGCCGCGCACCGCCATGCCCAAGCCCGGCACCGTCGCGCTGACCTTCGACGACGGCCCGGACCCCCGCTGGACCCCGGAGATCCTGGACACCCTGCGCCGCAACGGCGTGCACGCCACCTTCTTCGTGGTCGGCACCCAGGCCGCCGCCCACCCCGACCTGGTCCGCCGGATCGTCGCCGAGGGCCACCAGCTGGGCGTGCACACCTTCACCCACACCGACCTCGGTTCCCAGCCCGCCTGGCGTCGTTCGCTGGAGCTGCGGGAGTCCCAGCTGACCCTGGCCGGTGCCGCCGGGGTTACCAGCTCACTGCTGCGCCCGCCGTACGCGTCCACCGCCGACGCCCTGGACGACCCGGCCTGGTCCGCCGTCCGGCAGGCCGGCCGCGAGGGCTACCTCACCGTGCTCACCACCCGGGACAGCGAGGACTGGCGCCGCCCGGGCATCGCGTCCATCGTGAACACGGTCATCGGCGAGCCCGGCAACCGGCAGGGCCAGATCGTGCTGATGCACGACGCGGGCGGCGACCGCATGCAGACCGTCGCCGCGCTGGACGGCCTGCTGCCCCAGATGAAGGGGCTCGGCTACCGCTTCACCACCGTCAGCGAGTCGGTCGGCCTGCCCGACCCGGTCCACCCGGCCACCGGGGCCGAGCACTGGCAGGGCCTGGCCCTGATCCAGGTCCTGCGGACCGGCGACTGGACGCTGACCGTCCTGGGCTGGCTGCTCTACGCGGCGGGCGCGGTCAGCGTGCTGCGCGCGGCCGCCGTCCTGGTCGCCGCCCGCCGGCACAAGAAGCTGCGCCGCCGGCGGCCGTGGGGCCCGCCGGTCACCGAGCCGGTCAGCGTGATCGTGCCCGCCTACAACGAGTCGGCCGGCATCGAGGCCGCCGTCCGCTCACTGCTCGCCTCCGACCACCCGGTCGAGATCATCGTGGTCGACGACGGCTCGACCGACGGCACCGCCGACCTGGTGGAGTCGCTGGACCTGCCCTACGTCCGGGTGATCCGGCAGGAGAACGCGGGCAAGCCGGCCGCGCTCAACACCGGTATCGCCGCCGCCCGCGCCGAGCTGCTGGTGATGGTCGACGGTGACACCGTCTTCGAGCCGGACGCCGTCCGGATGCTGGTGCAGCCCTTCGCCGACCCGTCGGTGGGTGCCGTCTCCGGCAATGCCAAGGTGGTCAACCGGGGCGGACTGCTCGGCCGCTGGCAGCACATCGAGTACGTGGTCGGCTTCAACCTGGACCGCCGGCTCTTCGACCTCGCCGAGTGCATGCCCACCGTTCCGGGCGCGGTCGGCGCCTTCCGGCGCTCGGCGGTGCTCGCGGTCGGCGGTGTCGGCGACGAGACACTGGCCGAGGACACCGACCTGACCATGGCCCTCTGCCGGGACGGCTGGCGGGTCGTGTACGAGGAGCGCGCCAAGGCCTGGACGGAGGCACCGGCCTCGCTGAGCGCGCTCTGGCGGCAGCGCTACCGCTGGTGCTACGGCACCCTTCAGGCGATGTGGAAGCACCGCGGCGCGCTCCGGCAGCACGGGCAGGCCGGCAAGTTGGGACGGCGCGGTCTCGGCTACCTCCTGATGTTCCAGGTGCTGCTGCCGCTTCTCGCCCCCGTGGTGGACGTTTTCGCGCTGTACGGGCTGGCCTTCCTCGACCCGCTGCGGATCGTCGGCCTCTGGCTGGCGTTCCTGCTGGTCCAGCTGCTGATGGGCGTCTACGCCTTCCGGCTGGACAAGGAGCGTCTCGGCCCGCTGTGGAGCCTGCCCCTCCAGCAGTTCGTCTACCGGCAGCTGATGTACCTGGTGGTGATCCAGTCGGTCTTCACCGCGGTGGCCGGCTCCCGGCTGCGCTGGCAGCGGATGCAGCGGTACGGCAGCCTGCGGGTGCCGGCCGTCTCCGCCGGGGTCGATGCTCCGCCGGAGCCCGTGGGGACAGGGGGCTATCGTGCACAGGTGCACGAGGCGGTCCGGGACCCCGGGCAGGGCACGTGAGGGGAGCGGTTCCAGTGATCGGACGGGCGCTTAACGGGCGTTACGAACTCGTCGAGATACTCGGCGTCGGCGGCATGGCCACCGTCTGGCGGGGCGTGGACCACGTGCTGGGCCGCCAGGTGGCCGTCAAGGTCCTCAACGGGGGCCTCGCCGACGACCCGCGCTTCGCCGAGCGGTTCGGCCGCGAGGCGCAGCACGCCGCGATGCTGGTGCACCCGAGGATCGTCATGGTCTTCGACTCCGGCGTGGACCAGGGCTCGCCGTACATCGTCATGGAGCTGGTGAACGGCCGGTCGCTGGCCACCGTGCTCACCCAGCAGCCCGGCCTGCCGGTGGAGCGGGCGGTCGGCATCGCGGCGGCCGTCTGCGAGGCGCTGACCGTCGCGCACGGCGCCGGCCTGGTGCACCGCGACATCAAGCCCGGCAACATCATGATCACCGACGACGGCGGGGTGAAGGTCGTCGACTTCGGCATCGCCCGGGCCGGCTCCTCCCACAACCTCACCCAGACCGCTTCGGTGCTGGGTACGGCGGCCTACCTCTCGCCCGAGCAGGCCACGGCGTCCGAGCTGGACGGACGCACCGACCTCTACGCGGTCGGCTGCGTGCTGACCGAGATGCTCACCGGCGCCACCCCGTTCACCGCCGAGACCCCGGTGGCGATCGCGTTCAAGCACGTCAGCGAGCAGCCGCTGCCGCCCTCCGCGAGACGGGCGGGCGTGCCGGCGGCGCTGGACGCCGCAGTGCTGCGGCTGCTCGCCAAGAACCCGGCCGACCGGCCGGCCGACGCGGCGGCGGCCCGGTCCGAACTGCTCTCCTGCATACCCGGGCTGGTGGTCGGCGACCCGACCGGCGAACTCCTCGCGACCGCCTCGGCCGGTCAGGCCACCCAGCTCCTGCCGCCCGTCCCGGTGCAGCCGGTGGCGGCCACCTCGGTGATGGCGCCCGTCCCGTCGCGGCCGCCGTTCCACGCCGAGCCGCTGCCCGCGCCCGCCCGGGAGAGCCGCCGCAAGCCGCTGGTCTTCGGCGCGCTCGGCCTGGTGGGGGTCGCGGGTGCCGCGATGCTCGCGCTCACCGCATTCGACGACCCGGGCACCTCGGCCGCCGCCCCTCCCGCCGCCACCAAGCCCTCCCAGACCGCGTCGGCCGCCCCGGTGTCCACGCCCGCCGCGACCACCCCCGCACCCACCACCCCGGCCGCGCTCCCGACCCCGTCGGCCACCTCCACCCCCACCCCGCCGCGCGGCCAGGCCGCGGCCGCGCAGCTGAACGCCCTGCGCCAGGCCGTCGCCCAGGCCCAGATCGCCAAGGAGCGCGACCGCCAGGTCGACCTGCTGCACACCCTCGACGACGCCTCCGCCCGCCTCAACCAGGGCCAACCGGATGACGCGGTGCAGGAGTTGAAGAACGCCCAGAAGATCGTCCGGGACATGGCGAAGAAGCACGCCATCGACGCTCTGACGTCCGCGAACTGGAACACCCGGCTCGGCGTCCTGATCACCTCCCTCAACGCGGCGGCCGACCACAACCAGAACGACTGAACGCGGACCTCTGCTTCGGTGCGTCCTGTCGGACCTGCCCGGTACGGTCGGCAGGTGACACGCGAAGAAATGGAGTGGGCCGCCGCCGACGCCCGCCTTGCTGCCGTCGAACTCGGTGACGTCCAGGCCTGGTTGGCAGCCGCCGGCCCGGAGCCGGCGGGCCCGCTCGGTGCCGAGGTCTGGGTCTTCGACCGGCAGCTCAGCCGCGTCCTGCTGGTGCGGCACCGTTGGCGGGGCTGGGTCCCACCGGGTGGCCAGGTCGAGCCGGGCGAGACGCCCCGCGCCGCCGCCCGCCGAGAACTCCTCGAAGAGGCCGGTCTGCGCACCGAGTTGCTCCACCGGCCGGCCCTGGCGGCCGTTCGCTCCTATCACCCCGGCGCCCCCGCCACACTGAGCCTGTCCTACGTCGCGGTCGTGGACGCGGCGGTTCCCCTGGTGGCGGAGGAGGGCCAACCGGCGGCCTGGACGCCCCTGGACGAGGAGTGGGAGAGCTGCTTCCCCGGTGACCGGGAGCGAATGCGCCGGCACGCCGGGTGGATCACCCAGGGCGCCACCGGGTGACCGTCCGGCCGGGGAGTGGGAAGTCGGCCGGTCCGACTTCCCGCTCCCCGGCCGGTGCCGGGCGGGTGGCCATCAGCCCGCAGCGCGGCTGGTGGCCTCCCAGCCGGCCCAGTCCGCCTTGCGCCGGTCGGCGGCGTCCTGGGCGACGTCGTACATGGCGCTGCCGAGGACGAGGCGCAGGGGTGGCTGGTCGCTGTCGACGAGGGCGAGGACGGCGTCGGCGGCCTTGGCCGGGTCGGCGTCCTCGGCGTCGCCCCACATCTCGGCGAGGGCGGTGTGCAGGGGCTCGTAGGCCTCGTGGCGGGGCTGGGTGCGCATGGTGGTGTAGAGGTCGGTGGCGTAGCCGCCGGGTTCGACGATGGTGACCTTGATGCCGAACGGCGCGACCTCCTGGGCGAGTGCCTCGGTCATGCCTTCCAGCGCCCACTTGCCGGCGCTGTAGAGCCCGGTGGTGGCGAAGCCGATGATGCCGCCGACGCTGGAGATCTGGATGATGTGGCCGCTCCGTCGGGCCCGCAGGTGGGGGAGGACGGCCTGGGTGACCCAGAGGGCGCCGAAGAAGTTGGTTTCGAGCTGGGCGCGGGCGTCGGTCTCGGTGAACTCCTCGACGGTTCCGCTGGTCATGATGCCGGCGTTGTTGACGACGACGTCGATGCGGCCGAAGGCGGCGGCGGCCTTGTCGACGGTGGCCGCGACGGCTTCGCGGTCGGTGACGTCGAGGGGGAGGACGACGAGCCGGCCGGGGTGTTCGGCGAGGGTCGGGTCGAGGAGGGCGGTGCGGCGGGCGGTGGCCACGACCCGGTCGCCGGCGGCGAGCGCGGCGCGGGTGAAGGCGAGGCCGAGGCCGCTGGACGCGCCGGTGACGAACCAGACGCGGTCGGTGGTGTTTCGAGTCATCGCGATGGCCTCTCGGTCTCTGCCCACTGATTGAACGAGACGGTTCGTCTCGTGAGCTCCACTATGGATCACTCGGGAGTGATCGTCAAGACGAGACGGTTCGTCTCGTGGACCCTCCTGTTAGCGTCGTGACCGGCTTTGACGATCACGGGAGGGGAGCGGACGTGCAGGAAGTGACGCGTCACCAGGTGGGCGAGGAGCGCATCGCCGCGGCCCTGGAGGGCATCAGGGGCCGGGCCTTCGGCCGCTGGCACGGGCTGCGCTACGACAGCCTCTCGCTGAAGCGGATGCGCGAGATGGGCGGCGAGCTCCTCGACCACGCCGCCGCGTGCACCCTGGAGGACCCCGCGCTCGACGGTGCCCCCGCCCGGCTGGCCCTGCGGACCGCGGCGGAGTGCAGCCTCGGGGTGCTGAGCCTCGGGGCCTTCCCCGAGGGCGACTTCGAGGTCGTCCTCCCGCTCGTCGACCAGAGGCTCTCCAGCGAGACCTTCGCCTTCGGGGACGCCGTGGACGAGGCGCCCACCGCGCGGACCTGGGTGGACGCGTTCGCGATGGCTGTGATCACCGGCCTGCTCCGGGAGCCGGCGCGGCTGGTCGGCCCGCTGCTCAAGGAGGACTACGCGCCGGCGATCCGCGACGGGGTGCCGTACTCGCGGCTGGAGTCGGTCTCCGACCCGGCCGACCTCGCCGAGATGGACGCGTTCTGCGCGTACCTGCCCGACCTGGCGGGCACCTGGCCCCGGTCGCGGATCGCGTCCGAACCCCTGGTCAAGCCGGCCGCCGACACGCGCGCGGAGGCGGCCCGTCGGCTGGACGCGGCCTGTGTGCTCACCCCCGACCAGCGGCTGCTGCGCGTCCTCCTCGACGACGACCGGCCGGCCTTCGACCAGGCCCTGGCCGACCGTCTCCGCCGGCACCGCGAGGAGGCCGGCCCCGACCCGGAGCCGGGGAGCCTGCTGCCGGTCGGCGCGATCGCGCTGGCCGCCGTCGCCGTCCAGACGTGCGGCTGGTCGCTCGGCGTCCGCTCCGGCTACCTCCCGGAGGGGCTCATCCGGGCCTGACGGCCGCCGCGGGCGGAAATCGCCGGCCGTCCGCTGTCACATCTCCCCGTTCCGGTCCGTCGGTGCTTTGACCAGGCGCCAATGAGCGAGGGAGACACGGATGTTGAAGAACCTGATGTACGTGGCCGTCTACGTGACCGACCAGGACCGGGCCCTGGCCTTCTACACGGAGGGCCTCGGGCTGAACAAGCGCATCGACTACCCGGGCCCCGACGGCCGCTTCCTGACGGTCGCCGCGGGCGACGACCCGGTCGAGATCATCCTGTGGTCCGGCGGCTCGGGACAGGGTCCGGTGGTCGAGGCCGAAGGGGCGGTCGTCGTGGGTTCGGTCTTCATCGAATCCGACGACCTGGAGGCGGAGTTCAAGGTGCTCCAGGCGCGCGGCGTCCGGTTCGTCGAGCCCGGGCCGGTGCACTACCCCTACGGCGTCCGCATCACGGCGCTCGACCCCGACGGCAACCGGGTCGAACTCCGCCAGCGGAACCAGGGCTGACACAGTGGCAGCAGGCCACGGGACGGCGGCGGCACCGTCCCGTGGCCGGCGGCCGCCCGGCACTCCGGCCCGGACTGCATCAGGATGCGCCGGACCCGGCTGATCTGCTCCGAGATGGCTTCTCATCTGCAGAGTCTGCGGTGGCAGATGAGGGCTGCGGCAATGCTGGCGAAGGCCGCGAAGTGGTCGGCCTCGCGTTCGTAACGGCGGTGGAGCCGACGGATGCCGCCGAGCCGGGCGACAGTGCGATCGATCACCCATCGGTGCCGACCGAGGCGCTGGGAGGACTCGACGCCTCGGCGGGCGATGCGGGGCGGGAGCTGCCGATCTGAGTGGGGGGCTGATGGCGGCGCTCATAGTGGCGCGGTGTCCTGATGCCGTCGGGCCCGGTGATTCAGCTGGAAGCGGTCCCCTCGCTCGGGTGAGCGAGGAGCCGTTCGGTCATGTGGTGGGGGCGGCGTGGTGGTCGAACTCGCCGGCCTTGATGCCTTGGAGGAGTGCGGCAAACTTGGTGGGGGTGGTGCGGACGATGACGTCGGCGTCGTCGGATTCGCGGAGGTCGACCAGCCCGGCGACGGTTCGCACCTCGACGCACTCGTCGTTCGCGCTGGAGTAGCTGGACTTCTGCCATACGGAACCAGTCACGATTGCTCGCCACTTCTTTCCGGCCACCGGTGCTTTCGGCTCCTCGCTCGGTTGAGCGAGGAGCCGTTCGGTCATGTGGTGGGGGCGGCGTGGTGGTCGAACTCGCCGGCCTTGATGCCTTGGAGGAGTGCGGCGAACTTGGTGGGGGTGGTGCGGACGATGACGTCGGCGTCGTCGGACTCGCGGAGGTCGACCAGCCCGCCAGTGGTGCGTACCTCGACACAGTTGTCACTGGCGCCGGAGTAGCTGGACTTCTGCCAGGTGGAGCTAGGCATGCTTACTTTCCATTTCCTTCTTGATGGAACGGATGAAGTCCCGGGAGTCCTCCTCGGAAAAGGCACTTGATGTCATCCGTTCGAGGAGGGCGCGAAACCGTGCGAGGTGGGCTGGGGAGTCGAAGAGCTGAATGCCGTGGCCCGTGTCCATCTGGGCGGCGTCCAGTTCGGTAACTGGTCCACCGGCATAGGTGAAGTTCTCGCTGGGGCTAGGGACTGCATCGGCATGAAACGGAACCACCCGAACCGAGATGCTCGGGATCTCGGAGTCTTCGATGAGAGCGTCGAGTTGCCCGGTGACAGTCTTCGGGCCGCTGAACTCCATGCGCAGCGCCGCCTCATGGATGAAGGCCGAGTACGGCGTCGCTCCGGACCGCACCACGCGCTGTCGCTGCATGCGGAAGGCCGTTCTGAGATCGACCTCATGGCGCGCCAGTGGTGGGTACGCCTGGGCGAAAAGCGCTGATGCGTAAGCGCCGGTCTGGAGCAGCCCGGGGATGAACGTGGTCGTGTACGTGGAGAGCGTCCGTGCGTGGCCTTCGAGCTCCGCGACCTCAAGAAAGTCAGTCGTCAGAGTCTCGCGGTACTCCTCCCACCAGCCCGCCTTCCCGCGATCCGTGATGATCTCGGCGAGGGCATCGAGCAGTGGCTGGTTGACGCACATGCACGTCGCGGCGATGGTGCGCAGGCGCTCCACACTGATGCCGATCTTTCCTGACTCCATCTGCGTTACCTGGGCTGGGTTCATCCCGACGGCTCGGCCGAGCTGGCTCCCGCCGAAGCCCGCCTGCTCACGCATCCTTCGCAGCTCAACGCCCAGCCGTCGTTGACGGAGTGTTGGGTTCGTGCGGGCCATGAGTTCCTTCCGGGGCAAGGGTGGTCCCAGTCTGCCGCGCTGGTTGCGCGTGGGTCCATCCAGTCCCGTCATTGCCACGTTAGAGGGAATATTCAGAATCCATGGAAAAGTTACCATGATCATGCGATACGGTCGCCTCAGATCGATCCGATGGATCGTCAGTAACGCCTGTTTCCAGGGCAGTAGGCGCCTGCTGCCCGCGCACCGCAGAGCAGCCACGCGTGGCATCAACCAGCTCCGCCCTGGCCTGGCTCACGGCGACGTATCCGCCGGTGAACACCGAATCCCGCTCCACTCAGCCTCGTCCGGAGGTTCCTCATGTGTGCCTTCAACCCGCCCGACTGGTCCGCCGCCCGCGAGGAGCTGCGCGACGCCCTCGCCACCGCCTCCTGGCCCGACGACCTCATCCAGGATGCCGAACTCGCCCTCTGTGAGCTGTACGTCAACGCCTGGCGCCACGGTGGCAGCCCCGCGCCCCTGGTCGTGGTCCTGCTCCTGAACCGGACCCTGCGGGTCTCGGTCGCCGACGACAGCCCCACCCTCCCCGAACCGGTCCAGTCCGCCGACCCCTACGAGCTGTCCGGCCGAGGCCTGCACCTCGTCCGCTCGCTCACCCACCGCTTCGGCACCGACCCGCGCAAGCACGGCGGCAAGGTGGTCTGGTTCGAGCTGGAGGCCGCCGCGTGACCGGCCCCCGCATCCCGCTCTCCCCCGACGACCCCCGCATGCACGACTACACCGACGCCCACGTCACCGCCCTCCTGCGCGAACTCCACGACCGCGGAGCCTGGTTCGGCATCCAGTGGGGCTCCGCCACCACCCACCACAGCACCGTCGACGGCCGCATCCTCGTCAACTTCGGCCACGCCCCCGTCGCCACCCTCCTCAACCTCCTCCACCTCCTCCGCGCCACCGAAAGGGACCAGCCGTGGGAGTCGTGATCCCGATGGCCGGCCAGGCCGTCCACACCGAACGCACCACCCTCGCCTACCTCACCGTCGAGCGCGTCCCCGACGCGGCCCTCCAGCTCCGCGCGGCCGTCGACCTCGACATCCACGCCCCCCCCGGCGAACAGCTCGCCCTCCCGCTCACCCACGACCAGGCCCACGAGCTCCTCCACGCCCTCGCCGCCCACCTCGGTCACCGCGTCATCGGCATCCACCGATGAGAACCGGCACCGCGAGCTTCCTCGTCGCCGCCGCCCTCCTCACCCTCCTCGCACTGGCCCTCGCCACCGTCGCCCTCGGCGTCATCACCGCCCTCAGAGTCAACGACGAGGACGACCGGCAATCCCCACCCCCCATCACCCGACACGGCCGCTGGGAACTGCGCCAACTACCCGACGGCACCCACGAATACGCCTGGATCGCCCGCCAGGCCGGCCACTACGGCCCCGAAATCCGCCAACCGTCCACCAGACCCGGCCGCCACCGCATACCCGACTGAGCGCGACCACGAAGGCCCCCCGCCCACCCGGGCGGGGGCCTCGCCGGTCTCCGGCCCCGGTGATGACCGGCCTCCCGCACCCCTTCGCCGGGCCGGTCGAAAGAGTCCGAAAAAACTTTTGAACTCACCTGCAACCCCCGGCGGGGATGCGCGTCTATACGGATGAAGGCACGGAGAGCGAGACCGGCAAGGAAAGGCCGGGGGGCGCTACCGCTCGACGACAGCGGGCAGCCGGCCGTCTTCACCACACCATCCGCACCATGACCCTGGGGATTCACGTCATGCGCAAGTCCGTTATGCCCTCGATCGCGAAGAACGTCCGCTCGATCTCCGGCCGCCGCCGCCTCGCCACCCTCGCCGCCACCGTCGTCCTCGCCGGCTCCGTCCAGCTCATGACCGCCGAGAGCTCCTGGGCCTGCGGGGACATGCGGCTCGGTGGCCCGCAGGCCGCCGCGAGCGGCCCCGGCGTCACCGAGATCGCGCCCGACGCCGCCTTCGTCTCCGGCAAGTCCAGCGTCGTCGCGGACGGCAAGTGGAACGAGGTCGCCGTGAAGGTCACCAACAAGACCGGCATCGACGCCCAGGGCATGCAGCCCACCTTCGGCATCCACACCGCCAACAGCGGCGCGGCACTGCGCACCCAGGACGTCCACATCCAGTGGCTGGACCACACCAACACCTGGAAGGACGTGCCGGTGGTCGGCGGCTGCTACCGCACGGTCGACGCCGACTTCACCCAGCGCCAGCGACTGGACAACGGCTCCTCCATGACCTTCAAGTTCCGTTACTCGCTCGCTCCGAGCACCCCCAAGGGCGTCACCAAGGTCGAGCTTGTCACCGACGCCTGGCGCGCCGGCGCCGAGGCCAACGGCGCCACCGACCTGAAGGCCGTCAACGTCACCCGCAGCCAGGACACCCCGGCCGCCAAGCCCACCACCACCGCGAAGCCGACCGCCAAGGCCACCGCCCCGGCCAAGCCCGCCCCGGCCAAGCCCGTCGAGGACAAGACCCCCGCCCCGACCGCGCCCGCCACCAAGGCTCCGGCCGCCGCCCCGGCCGCCACCCCCTCGGCCGCCACCCCCTCGGCCCCCGCCACCACCGCCCCCGCCGGCACCCCCGAGCTCGCCCAGACCGGCTCCAGCTCCACCAACGGCTTCCTCGCCGCCTCCGCCGCCGCCTTCGTCGCCCTCGGCGCCGGCGTCCTGATCGCCGTGCGCCGCCTGCGTCCCCAGCGCTGACCGGCACGCACGGAAACCCGAAGGGGCCCTCCTCCGCACGGCGGTGCGGAGAAGGGCCCCTTCACCCTTTTCCGGCTCCGCCCGCACGCCGCGACGGCGCTCGGCCGCTACGCCGTCGACCCGGCCGTCGACCGGGCCCTGATCGCGGCGGTCACCGGCGACGCCGCCCCCCTCGTCCGCGGCGACGCGCCCGCCGCCCTCCAGGACACCGGGCCGTCTCCGGAACGGATCGATGTGCTCACGGTGTTGACGCAGGACACCACCCTCGGCGGCGAGGCCGCCCGCATCCTGGAAAGTGGGAAACATGCTGACCATCGGTTCCGTCGTCCTCGGCGTCGAGGACGTCCGCCGCGCAGTCGCCTTCTGGACGGCCGCCCTCGACTACGTGCCGCGCGACGGGATCGACGACCGCTGGGTCGTCCTCGTCCCCGCGAAGGGCGCCGGCGTGCAGGTGGCGCTCGGCCGCAGCGAGTCGCCGGTGCAGGAGCACCCGCGCGTCCACCTCGACCTCTACGCGGCCGACGCCGCCGACCAGGCCGCCGAGGTGGAGCGCCTGGTCGCCCTCGGGGCCCGGCACGTGGACTGGGACAGCTACCCGGAGGACCCGGACTTCGTCGTCCTCGCGGACCCGGACGGCAACCGCTTCTGTGTCATCGACACGAGCCGGAGCTGAGGCCGGCCGGACGGACCTGGCTCCCGGGCGCGACCTTTGCTTCGCTCACCGGCAGGCCGCTAGCCGCGCCGCCGTACCCGGCTCTCGACACCGCTGCGGACCTGACGGCTCAGCGCCCCGGCCGCCGTCGCGATGAAGACGAAGTTGTACGTGATCTGCAGCATCACCACCAGCCGCGGCGCCTGCCCGGACGCGGTGATGTCGCCGTAGCCGACCGTGGACATGGTGACGATGGTGAAGTAGAGCGCGTCGAGCCGGGTGTTGAGCCCCACGAACTCGTCGGGCTGGGCGCCGAGGACGTAGTAGGTGGCGGCGAAGACGGTCATCGAGAGGCAGATCAGGAAGACCAGCCAGACCCCCGGACGGCGCCCGGTGCCGTTCAGGATGTCGATGATCCGGGCGAGCAGCAGGGCGCTCAGGCCGGTCAGGACGAGGCCGAAGAACAGCCAGCTGAGCACCGGCCGATGCTCGCCGAAGAAGCGCAGCGGCAGGGTGAAGTACGCGACCATCAGCACCGTGAACGAGCCCAGCAGCAGGCACCAGGCCCGCATGTCGATGCGGTTCCGGGGCGGTGGCGGCAGGTCGTCGGACATCCACCCCAGGCTCCGGTGCCGCACCGGCCCGTGCCCGCCGGGCTGCTCCGTCCGGGGCAGCCGGTCTCAGCCGGCCAGGCCCTGCCGGATCGCCAGGACGGCCAGCCCGACCCGGTTCGGGCTGCCGGTCTTGGCCATCAGGTGGGAGACGTGGGTCTTCACCGTGGTCACGCCGAGGTGCATCCGTTCGGCGATCTCGATGTTGGAGAGCCCGCCGGCGATGTGCCGCAGCACCTCGTGCTCGCGCCCGGTGAGGCCGCCGACGGGTTGGCGCCGGCCGTCCTCGCCGGTCCAGTCGGAGGCGGCCCTGGCGACCACCCGCCGCAGGACGGCCGGGCTGTAAGGGCTCTCGCCGGACGCCGCCCGCCGGACGGCGTCGAGGACGGCGGCGGGTTCGACGTCCTTGGCGAGGAAGCCGCAGGCTCCGGCGGCGAGGGCCGGGTAGAGGCGGTCGTCGTCGTCGAAGGTGGTGAGGACGACGATCCGGGTGGCGGGCAGCAGGCGGTTCAGTTCGCGGGTGGCGGCGATGCCGTCGGTGCCGGGCATGTGGAGGTCCATCAGGACGACGTCGGGGCGCAGCCGCAGGGCCAGTTCGACGGCCTGCGCGCCGTCCGCGGCCTCGCCGGCGACGGCCAGGTCGTCGGTGGACTCGCAGAGCATCCGCACGCCGGCCCGGACCAGCTGCTGGTCGTCGACGATCAGGACGCCGATCACGCGGCACCCCCGTGGGCCTTCGCGAAGGAACCCGGTACGGCCGGTGCGCCGGGTGCGGTCAGCGGCCAGGAGGCCGCCAGACGCCAGCCGCCCGGCACCGGTCCGGCCTCGACCGCCCCGCCGACCAGTGCGACCCGCTCGCGCATGCCGAGCAGCCCGTGGCCGCCGCCGACACCGCCGGGGGCACGGTGGCCTTCGGACAGCTCGTTCTCCAGCTCCAACCGCACGCTCTCCCCCTCCGCCGTGACCTCTGTCGTGGCCCGCAGCCGGACCCTCGCCCCCGCGTCGGCGTGCCGGGCGACGTTGGCCAGGCCCTCCTGCACCAGCCGCAGCACCGTCAGCCCGCCGATCGCGTCCAGCTGGCCGAGCCGTCCGCCGATGTCGGCGTCGATCCGCAGGCCGGCCTGCCGGGAGCGCTCGACGACGCCGTGGACGGCGGCCGGCAGGTCGGTGGTCTCGGCCAGCAGCGGGGCCAGGTGCTCGGCGTTGGGCTCCCGCAGGGCGGCGAGCAGACGCCGCAGGTCGGCGAGGGCGGTGGTGGCGCTCGCGTGCACGTCGTCCAGGACGGCGGCCAGCCGCGGATCGGTGCCGGGGAGCACGTGCCGGGCGACCCCGACCCGCAGCACGGTGGAGGCCAGGTGGTGGGCCACCATGTCGTGCAGCTCGCGGGCGATGGCGGCGCGTTCGCCCATCCGGGCGCCCCACTCGGCGAGGTCGCGGCTGTGCTCGGCCTCGCGGGCCCGCTCCTGAGCCGTCCGGGCGGCCTGCTCGGCCGAGCGGAGGTAGCCGGCCAGCAGCACCGGGACGCCGCCGACCACCGCCGCCCGGTACAGCGCGCCCGGGACGCCCCACAGCAGCTCCGACCAGGGCAGTTCCGACCAGGGCAGTTCGGACCAGGGCAGCCCGGCGCCGGCGGTGGCCGGCTGGACGAGGGCCAGGGCGGCCCCGGCCTGAACGACCGGAGCGCCCCAGCGGCGCAGCGCCAGTTCGAAGAAGGCCGCGGCGACCCCGGCCTTGACCTCGACGTGCACGGTGGCGGCGGCCGGTGCGGCCGTCAGTGCCAGCAGCGCGCACTGGCCGAGCGCGACCGTCAGCGGCCACCGCCCGCCGAGCGCCGCCAGCAGCAGCGCGGCGAGGCCGATCGCCCAGCCGCCCGCGCCCAGCTCCGCGGGGCGGCCCGTCAGCAGCAGGTACCCGAGCCCGGATGCCAACAGGGCGGGCCGCAGCAGCCGCAGCCCCCACCATCGTGTTCCCGTCACCTTGTCGAGACTAGGGTCGGGCCGGTCCGGGATGATCGTCCCTCAGGGTGAGAACGCGCCTCCTCCTTCAGGCCGGTCGAGGCTGCCATCGGCTCCGGACGCGACGAAGCCCCCGCTGTGCTCAGCGGGGGCTTCGTCGGAGATCCGGGAGACTCAGGCCGTGGTGGACCGGGGGGTCTCGGTGGCCTTGGTGACGTTGGTCGGCGTCACGGCCGGGCGGGCCTGCTCGGCGGCCGGCTGCTGCGGGGCGGCGGTGTTCTGCGCCGTGCCCTGGGCGGCCGCGTCGGCGGGGGCGTCGTCCTCGCGCAGAGCCTTGGTCTCCGCCTTGAGGATGCGCATGGACTTGCCGAGGCCGCGCGCCATCTCGGGCAGCTTCTTCGATCCGAACAGCAGGACAACGACAGCCAGCACCACCAGGAGGTGCCAGGGCTCAAGACCGTTCCGCAGCATCCCTGGCCACCGGTCCTTTCTCTTCTAGAGTCACAGGAGGGCAAAGCGCCCGACCTGGCCAGTATGCCTGTCCGCGGAGGCGAACGTATACACCGGCCGGGAAACGCTGGTCAAAATGCAGATGTTGCGCGGGCGGCCCGGGGGGAGTGGTCTGGACCACTGTGTGTAGCAGTGAGTGCACTCGGGTCACCCCGGCCTCAGTGGGAGTACCCGACGATCAGACCACAGAACACCGCGGCCACCACCGCTACCCCCACCGAGAGCACCAGCAGGACCTGCGTCCGCGGCAGTGGAGCACCCTCCCGCATCGCCGCCTCCACCCGCGTCCACCGTCGGTAGGCCGTCACCCCGACCAGCGCGCCGCCGAGCGCGCAGACGACGGCCAGCGCGATCCGCAGCGGCGCGGGGGCGACGCCGGGGGTGAGCTGGTCCACGGCGATCCCGCCGGCGAGCAGGCCGAGCGCGGTGCGGATCCAGGCGAGGAAGGTCCGCTCATTGGCCAGGGAGAAGCGGTAGTCCGGCTCGTCGCCGCCACCGTCCTGCTCCCCGTCCGGCTCCGGTCCCGGTTCCGACGACGGCATCGGCCCTCCAGCTCCGCCCGGCGTTGCCGTCGACGCTAGGCCGTGGTGCCCGGTCGCGCAGCCCGGGAGCCGCTCCTCGCCTGTTCCGTCCAGCCGAGCGCGGCCCCGGCGGAGCGGTCGGCCTTCCCGATCTGCCCTGCCTTTCACCTGCGGAAGTGGTTCGCCCTGCGAACAGTGTTCTCCCGGGGCCCCGGCGGGCCTGTTCGGCTGCCGTATTCTGGCCGGATGGCAAAGGCTGCGGGAGAGGAAACGGGGGTCGTCGCCGCCCTGGTGCGGTCGGCTTTCCTGGTGAACGCGGTGTACGCCGAGGTGGCCCGCGGGTACGGGATCACGCCGCAGCAGGGGCAGCTGCTCTGTGTGCTGATGGCGCAGCCGTACGGGATGACCGAGCTGGGCGGGGTGCTCGGGCTGGCCAAGTCCAGCCTGACCGGCCTGGTCGACCGCACCACCCGGCGCGGACTGGTCCGGCGTGAGGCCGACCGGTCGGACGGGCGGGCCGTGCGGATCGTGCTCACCGGAGCCGGATCGGAGCTGGTCGAGGAGTTCTACGCCGAGGTCTGCCGCCGGATCGACCGGCTCCCGGCCGGACTGGGCGCCGGAGACCGGGCCGCGCTCGCCGGGCTGCTCGGCCGGGTCGTCCGGGACAACGAGGTGCCGGCGGTCTTCCTGGAGCTGGACGAGGGATCCCGCTGAGGCGGGCTGTCGATCGCGGCCCGGTACTGCATCCGCCAACCACCTCTCCCCTCTTTTGGTTCGCTGCAGGAAGCATGTTGATTCGCAGTACGAACTTGAGGAAATGTGGATGCGCCGGCGGGCCTCCATCCGCAACACTGCCCCGATGACCACCGACACGCCCCGCGCCGGCACACCCCGCGCCGGCACACCCCGCGCCGGCACACCCCGCACCGGCACACCCCGCGCCGAGGAGCCCCGCACCGGCACGCCCCGCACCGGAACTCTTCGCGCCGAGGAGCCCCGTACCGCCCGGGAACGCGCACTCCACCACGTCGCGGCCCTCGCTTCCGGGCCGCCGATCGACCCGGACCTGCGCGTCACCCTGAACTTCCACCCCGACCGGGTCTCCGGCGGCCGGCCGATCCTGGACGCGCTCGCGGGCGACGCCGTCTACCGCTCCCAGTTCGTCACCGGCACCAGCAACGGCGGCCTCACCGCCCACCCCGGCGGCGACCGCTGGCGCTGGGAGAGCCGTATCTTCGGCGGCGCCTACGACACCGCCCCCGCCGAGGCGCGCCCGGTGTACGGGGCGCTCAACTTCCGCCGCAAGCCGCTCGGCGCCGCGCCGCGGTTCGGCTCGGCCCACTTCCGGCTGAGCGCGCCCGCCCTGGCCCGCGTCACCTTCTGCTACCCCGACAGCTTCCTCGAACCGGCCGACTTCGGCGTCGCCGAGCGGTTCGGCCTCGTCCCGCTCGCCGAGGCCGACGACGCCGACGCCCTGGACGACTACATCGAGGCCCAGGTGCACGGCGAGGTCCGGCTCGACCGGGACGTCGAGGCGCTCGTCCTCGACCCGAGCCACCGCGGCACCCCCGTCGAGGAGCAGGCCCGCCGCCTCCCCTGCCCGGTCGAGTGGCACCCCGGCGTCCGTCTCTCCACCGACGAGCTGCGCCGTCACCCCGACTACCGCGGGCCCGAGTTCGTCGCCCTCGGCCTCACCCTCGCCGAGGACGGCCACCTCGACCCGCGCATTCTCGGCGACGCCGCCCGCACTGGCCGCTACGACCCGCAGGACCTCAAGAGGGTCTGGCACCTGCTCGCCCGCTTCGGCTCGCCCGCCCGCCCGGAAGCCGCCTAGGGTCCTTTCCGGCCGATCGCGCCGGGCCCGCCCCCGAACGGGCCTCAGCCGCGACGGGCCAGCAGGTAGCCGCGGTGGGTCTGCGCCTCCTCCGGGTACGGGCCCCGCTCCAGGCGCGCCTCGACGGTGAAGCCGGCCTCCGCCAGCAGGCCGGCGACGGTTTCCAGCTCCAGGAAGTGGAAGTCCACGTCCACCCGGTGGCCCCACCACTCGTCCATCCGGCGGACCTCCGTGCCGAGGTGGAACGAGACCAGCAGGGTGCCGGACGGCCGCAGCACCCGCCGCAGCTCCGCGAACGCGGGCAACAGCTCGGCCGGTTCGAGGTGGATCACCGAGTAGAGGGCGACCGCGGCGTCGAACTCCCCGTCCGACGCGGGCAGCCGCAGCAGGTCGCCCTCGCGGAACTCCGCCTCCGGGTGGTCCCGCCGTGCGAGCTCCACCATCGCCGGCGACAGGTCGACCCCCACGGCCTTCACCCCGCGCTCCGCCAGCCAGCCCGTCACATGGCCCGGCCCGCACCCCAGATCCGCCACCACCCCGCCCGCGGCCGCCTCCACGACCACCCCGAGCAGCCCCCGGTCCACCAGCTTGAACGCCAGCTCACCCCCCACCCGCTCGCGGTACTCCTCCGCGACGACGTCGTAACTCGCCCGCACCCGCCCGTGGTCAGCACTGTTCGTCATGCGGGCAGCCTGCCAGGGGGAGTCGGCGCGCGTGGCCGAGTTCGGCGGAATGCCGCGGGCCGTAGCCACGGCGGGTGTGCGAGAGCCCCCGTCCCCGCGGGCGGGGTGGGGGCTCCTGATGACGCGCAAGGGGGGTGGGGTCAGGCGGCGGGCTCGGCCGGGCGGGCGGGGAGGTGGGACATCAGGCGGTAGGCGAGGAGGGCGGCGCCGAGCGCGAAGACCAGGCCGACCACGGCGGCGACGTGCAGGCCTTCGGTGAAGGCGGCGCGGGCGGTGTCGAGCAGCTCGGCGCCGAGCCGGCCGGGCAGGCCCGCGGCGACGGTGACCGCGCCGCCGAGGGTGTCCTGGGCGGTGTGGAGGGCCTCGCCGTCGAGGCCGGCCGGCAGGGAGCCGTCGAGCCGGAAGCGGTAGACGGCGGCACCGGCCGCGCCGAGCAGGGCGATGCCGAGGGAGCTGCCGAGCTCGACGGCCGTCTCGGAGGTGGCGGAGGCGGCCCCGGCCCGCTCGGCCGGGGCGGCGGAGATCACCATCTCGGCGGTGAGGGTCATGGTGCCGACGGTGCCGGCGGCCAGGATGCCCGCCGCGGTGAGGATGAGGGCGAGCGGGGAGTCCGCGCCGACCTGGGTCATCATCGCGAAGCCGGCCGCGCCGGTCAGGAAGCCTCCGGCCATCATGACCGCGGGCCGGACCTTCCCGGCGAGCGCCGAGCCGAGGCCGACCGCGGCGCCGACGCCCACGCTGGGGACGAGCGACCAGAGCGAGGCGGTCAGCGGGCTCATGCCCTTGACCAGCTGGAGGTACTGCGAGGTGAAGAGGGTGAAGCCCATCATCGCGAACATCGCGATGGAGTTGACGCTGATCGCCCCGGTGAAGGCGCGGATCCGGAAGAGGCTCAGGTCGAGCAGCGGGTCGGCGGCGGTGCGCTGGCGGTGGACGAAGGCCGCGACGAACAGCAGGCCGACCGGGAGGGCCAGGGCGGCCAGCGGGCTCCAGCCGTCGACGGCGAGGGTCTTGACGCCGTAGACCAGCGGCAGGATCGCGGCCAGCGAGAGGCCGGCACCGAGCAGGTCGAAGCGGCCGCGCTGCGGGGTGCGGTACTCGGGCAGCAGCACCGGGGCGGTGACCAGGAGCAGGGCCATCACCGGGATGGCGATCAGGAAGGCCGAGCCCCACCAGAAGTGGTCGAGCAGGAGGCCGCCGACGACGGGCCCGAGGGTGGCGCCGGTGGTGAGGACGGCGCCCCACGCGCTGAGGGCGACCTGTCGCTGCTTGGGGTCGTGGAACATGTTGCGGATCAGCGCGAGCGTCGAGGGCATCACGGTCGCCCCGGCGGCGCCCAGCACGGCACGGGCGGCTATCAGCTGGCCGGCGCCGTCCGCGTAGGCGGCCAGCAGCGAGGCGCCGATGAAGCCGGCGGCGCCGGTCATCAGCAGCCGGCGGCGGCCGATCCGGTCGCCCAGCGAGCCCATCGTGATCAGCAGTCCGGCCAGCAGGAACGAGTACATGTCCATGATCCACAGCTGCTCGGTGCCGCTCGGCGCCAGCGTGGTGGAGATGTACGGGACGGCGAAGAAGAGCACGCCCATGTCCATGGTGAGGACGAGGGTCGGGAGCAGGAGGACGGCCAGGCCGATCCATGCGCGACGGCCTGCGCGGCCGGTGGTTGCGGTCATGGGGATGACAGTAGAGCCGTCTTGCACGTTTGTCTAGCACGAGCGTCTAACTCATGCGTCTTATTCATCTGTTCAGTAGGTGTGCAAGACATGCGTGCAAGACACATGTCTGGATTGACCGTACCATTGGGCCCATGGGAAATCGTGAAGACCTGCTCGCCGGTGCCAAGCGCTGCCTGCTCGACAAGGGCTACGGGCGCACCACCGCCCGCGACATCGCCAATGCCTCCGGCGTCAGCCTGGCCGCCATCGGCTACCACTTCGGCTCCAAGGAGTCGCTGCTCGACGCGGCGCTGATCGAGGCCATGGGGGAGTGGGGCGGCACGCTGGGCGCCGTGGTGGAGCGGGCGTACGCGATCTCCGACGACCCGGAGGAGCGGTTCGTCGCCGTCTGGGACGGGGTGAAGGAGACGTTCGCCGAGCACCGCGGCCTCTGGACGGCCCAGTTCGAGGCGATGATGCAGACCGAGCGGGCGCCCCAGCTGCAGGAGGCGCTCGCCAGCGCCCAGAAGGAGGGCCGGCTCGGGCTCGCGGCGCTGTTCCAGGGGCTCGAAGAGGTGCCGGACACCGAGGAGGAGCTGGCCCGCGGCATGTTCTACCAGGCGCTGCTGGTCGGACTGGTCGGCCAGTGGCTGGCCGCGCCCGATATGGCGCCGACCGGGCGGGACTTCCTGCGCGGCCTGCGGCTGGTCGGTGACACCGTGCTCAGGCCGGCCGTGTCGTAGCCGCGGTGCCGTCGTGGCTGCGGCGCTCCCGTGGCCGCAGCGCCGTCGTGGCTGCGGCGCTTCCGTAGCCTCGGCGCCGTCGTGGCCGATGGGCCGATGGGCCGATCGGCCCATCGGCGGGTCTATGCCGTGACCGCCGTCAGCAGCACCACCGAGTCGACGTGGGCCAGCAGTCCGTGCCGTTCCTGCGGGACGGGGTGGAGCTGGCCCGCCGACAGCTCCTGGAGCCGGCCCGCGATGGTCAGCGAGACCCGGCCGCGCAGCACCTGGAGGGAGGCGGCGGCCGGCGCGTTGTGCTCGTCCAGTGCGGTGCCCGCGGTCAGCGCGATCACGGTCTGCCGCAGGACGCCGTCGTGCAGCACGAGGTGGGAGCTGCGCCCGTGCGGGCTCTCGGCGGCCCTCGCCGCGTGCTCCACGGCGAGCAGTTCGAGATCGACCATCGTGCGTCCTCCAGGGCCGGCCTGCCGGGGCCCCGTGGCCCCTCCGCCAGCGTCGCGGACGCGGTCGGCTCCCGCACCCGGAGTCTTTCGGCGTGCGCGGTCCGCCGACTGCACCCATGGTGGATGCATGGCTACCAACCAGAGTTTTCTCAGCGGGTTCCAGGTCAACCGCTCGCTGCTGGCCGGCGGCGCGGTGCTCACGGGCATCGGCGCGCTGCTCGGCGCAGCCGGGGCGGTGATGGTGTGTGCGGCGCTGGCCACGGCCGGCCGCAGCTGGGTGCGGAGTATGGACACCCCGCCGACGGCCATGGCCCAGCGGGCGCTGCACGAGGCCAAGGTCGCGTCGTCGGCGGGCTGGGAGGCCTGGCGTGCCGAGCGCAGCTCACCCAACTGACCGGACGACGGCGGGCCGCCGTGGGGGCGGCCCGCCGTCGGACGACAACCGCTACAGCCCGAGCGACTTGGCGATGATGCTGCGCATGACCTCGCTCGTGCCGCCGTAGATCCGGAACACCCGGTTGTCGGTGTAGAGGCGGGCGATCGGGTACTCCAGGATGTAGCCGTAGCCACCGTGCAGCTGAAGGCACTTGTCGATCACGCCGGACGCCGACTCGGTGCAGAACAGCTTCGCCGCCGCCGCGTCCGCGACGGTCAGCTCGCCGCGCTGGTAGAGCTCCAGCGCGCGGTCGACCATCGACTGCTGGGCCACCACCTGGGCCTCGCAGTCGGCCAGCGTGAACTTGGTGTTCTGGAACTCGGCCACCGCCTTGCCGAAGACCTTGCGGTCCTTGACGTACTGGACGGCGAACCGGACCGCCGCCGCCGAGGCCGCGTACGCGCCGACGGCGATCGCCAGCCGCTCCTGCACCAGGTTGTGGGTCAGGTAGGAGAAGGCCCTGCCCTCCTCGCCGAGGAGGTTCTCCACCGGCACCTTGACGTCGCTGAACGCCAGCTCGGCCGTGTCCGAGGTGCGCAGGCCGATCTTCTGCAGCTTGCGGCCGACGGTGTAGCCCTCGGAGGCGGTGTCCACGCAGAGGATGGAGAGACCGGCCCGGCGGTTGTCCGGGTCGTACGGGGACGTCCGGCAGATCACCAGGACAAGATCGGCGAGCACGCCGCCGGTGATGAAGGTCTTGGCGCCGTTGAGCACGTAGTGCGTGCCGTCCTCGGAGAGCCTGGCCGTGGTGGAGATGCCGGCGAGGTCGGAGCCGGCGCCCGGTTCGGTCATCGCGATGGCCGTCATGATGTCGCCGGAGACGAAGCCCGGCAGCCAGCGCTGCTTCTGCTCCTCGTTGGCGTACTCCAGCAGGTAGGGCAGCACCAGGCCGGTGTGCACCCCCGAGGAGCCGAAGCTGACGCCCGCGCGGGCCGTCTCCTCGGCGACGACCGCCTGGTACTTGAAGCCGCTCTCGCCGGCGCCGCCGTACTCCTCCGGTACCTCGATGCCGTAGATGCCGAGCGCGCCGAGCTGACGGTAGAAGTCGCGCGGCGGGTGGCCCTCGGCCTCCCAGGTCTCGTAGACGGGGACGACCTCGTTGGCGATGAAGTCCCGGATGGTCTCCCGGAAGGCCTCGTGGTCCTCGGTGAACACGGTGCGGCGCACGGCGGCGCTCCCTTCGGTGGTGCCAGGTGATCGCTCCACAAGTTAATCCCGGGTAGCTTCGGCTGTCCAGGGTCGGCGTGCCGGTGTCCCCGCCGGAGCAGAGGCCGGTACCGGCGGGCTCGGAGGCCCGTGAAGTGAATCCTTGCTAGCCTACGGTCGGCGTTGACGGAGAGCTGGTACGAGGGGGCGACGGCATGGTGGTCAGGCGGCCGCCCGCGCCGGCCCGGCAGGCGCAGATCCTGGCCGTGGCCGCCGAGCGCTTCCACCGCAGCGGGTACCACCAGGTGTCGATGACGGAGGTCGCCGCCGGGGTCGGCATCACCGCGCCCGCCCTCTACCGGCACTTCCGCGGCAAGCCCGAACTGCTCGACCGGGCCGTCCGGCTGGGCCTGGACGAGCTGGCGGTGGGGCTGCGGGCGGCCGGCTCCACGGCGGAGGTCGGCGCCGCGCTGGCCGCCGTCGCGGTCGGGCACAGGCCGCTCGGCACGCTGGTGCAGCGCGACGCCCGGCTGCTGCCGGCGGCCCGGCGGGCCGCGCTCCGGCGTGAGCTGCGCGCCGACGCCGCCCTGATGGCAGGCGTGCTCTGCGTCGAACGGCCTGAACTCTCGCCGCACGATGCCGAGTTGATCTGCTGGTCGGCGCTCTCGGCCTGCTCGGGCCTCTCCTACCAGTCGGCCGTCCCGCAGCTGCGCCGGGCCGAACGGCTGCTGCGCGAGCTGGTGGCGGCGGTGCTCGCCGTGTCCTTGGCGGACGCCGCTCCCGATGGGCAACCGCCGTTCGCTGTCGCGGAGTTGCAGCCCCCCTGCGTCGTCGAGGAGGCGCAGCCGCCGTTCGTCGTCGCGGAGGCGCAACCGCCCCTCGCCGTCGATGAGGTGCAGCCGCTCTTCGCCGGAGCGGAGCTGCGGCCGCAGTCGCGCCGGGAGGAGTTGCTCGCGGCGGCGGTCAGGCTCTTCCACCGGCGCGGGTTCGACAACGTCAGCACCGACCAACTCGGCGCCGCAGTCGGTATTTCGGGGCCCAGCGTGTACCGGCACTTCGACAGCAAGCAGCAGTTGCTGGCCGCCTCGCTGGTGCGCAGCCGCGAGCGGCTCTGGCACGAGGTGGCGGGCGCGATCGATGCGGAGGCCGGTCCGGCGGCGGCGCTGGAGGCCGGACTGGCCGCGTACGTGGGGTTCGCCCGGCGCAACAGCGACTACCTGGGCGTGATGCTGAGCGAGACCGAGCGGCTGGCCGCGCCGGACCGGCGGGCCGCGGTGGACTTCCGGCGGGACTTCCTGCGGACGTGGGTCGGCCTGCTCTGCCGGGTGCGCCCGGAGTGCGACGCGGCGGAGGCCCGGATCCGGGTCCACGCGCTGTTCGCGATGGTCAACGACGGAGTGCGGAACCGTCCGTACAGCGACCGGCCCGACCTCGGCGACTGTCTGCGCCGCCTCGGCCGGGCCGTCCTGGGCGTGCCCGCCCGGACGTGACCGGGTGCCCGCCCCCCCGCGCGCGGGGGGCGGGCACCCGGCCCGAGCCCGGAAGGCTCGTCCTAGTACAGGACGTGCGGGTAGTACACCGTGGCGGCGAGGTTGCCGTTGCCCTGGAGGGCGCCGATGTCGCCGCCGTTGCCGGTGACGGCGAGGCCGTTGTTCTGGTTGCTCGCGCCGGAGCCGGTGGCCGTCTGCTGGGTGTTGACCACGTTGCCGTGGACGTTGCCGATCACGTTGTTGGAGCCGGTGTTGCTCACCACGCTGCTGTTGGAGTGGTGGTCGGCGCCGGCGCCGTTGTCGGCGTGCGCGGTGGCGGCACCGACGCCGACGAGGAGGAAGGCCCCGAGGGCGGTGACGGCGGCGGCTGCGCGGATACGGGACACGCTGGTCTCCCTGAAGGGTGGAGTGCGAAAAATGGCGCCTTCCGGAGTGGCCGCCCCGAAGCGCCGTTGCCTGACGTCGCGCGACCAGCATTCACCAGCGCCGTGGACGAACTCCACCGAATGGGTGGCAATTCGCCCGATGGTGTCATGAAGGCGGCATATCCGGATCCCGGGTGGGACGGCGAGGCGTTACGCTCCCAGCGCCAAATCCACCCGTGTAGAGGGAGGTTGATGCACCCGAACGGAGCAGTCGACGGCCGGTCCGCCACCCCCGGCGGTCAATACCAGGTTGACCGGACGTCCGTCGTCAGAAAGAAATGGTCGCCGGATAGTCGCACTGGCACACTGAGGACCCATGTCTGAAGGTCTCCCGCCCGACCCCGTGCCCGCCGAGGATCTGCGTACGACCGAGGTCGATCTCGGCGGACTGGTGAACGTCCTCGCCACCCACCTCTACTCCACCCCGCTGGTCGCCCTGCGCGAACTCGTCCAGAACGCCCACGACTCGCACACCCGGCGCCTGCTGGAGGACCCGGACGGCGACCACCGGCCGCTGATCCGGGTGCGAGCCGACGCGGACCGGCGCACCGTCAGCATCGAGGACACCGGCGCCGGCCTGACCGAGCCGGAGATCCACGCCTACCTCGCCACCGTCGGCACCGGCTACACCCGGATGCTGCGCGAACTGACCGGCAACCAGGAGCTGATCGGCGCCTTCGGCCTCGGCTTCCTCTCCGCCTTCTCGGTGGCCGACGAGGTCACCGTCACCACCACCTCCCACCGTGAGCCGCTGCTCGGCCACCGCTACCGCAGCTTCGGCGGCGAGCAGTACAGCGTCGAGCCGGCCGCCGCGCGGCCCGGCGCCGGCACCGTGGTCGAGCTGTCGCTGAAGACCGAACACGCCCACCTCGCCGACGAGCACGCGCTGCGCGAGGTGCTCGGCCGGTACTGCGTGCTGCTGCCGATCCCGGTCTACGTCGGCGACGACGAGCAGCCCGTCAACGCCGTCCCGGTGCCCTGGCGGCAGTCCTCCGACCCGTCGACCACCACCAGCCTCGGCCGAGCCGCTGCGCGCGACCCCTCCGACGCAGACCCGTACGCCGCCCGGATGCGGTTCGCCACCGCCTTCGGCCGCCGCTTCGAGCCGCTCACCGCCTTCCCCGTCAGGCCCGTCGAGGGTGGCAGCGACGCCGTCGGCCTGCTCTGGGTCCAGGACGGCGGCACCTACGGCAGCAGCGACAACCGCGACCTCGCCGTCTACCTGCGCGGCATGCTGCTCGCCGACGACGCCCGCGACCTGCTGCCCAGTTGGGCCGGGTTCGTCGGCGGCGTGGTCGAGTCCAGCCGGCTCACCCCCACCGCCAGCCGCGAGGACCTCCAGCGCGACGAGCACTACCGCGCGCTCCAGCAGGCCCTCACCGACGCCGTCGTGGACGGCCTCTACGAGACCGCCCGGCTGCGGCCCGCCGTCTGGCGGCGCATCCTCGCCCGGCACGGCCAGGACCTCCTCGGCGCCGCGCTCTGCGACGACCGGCTCTTCACCCTGCTCGCCGACGACGTCCCGGTGCCCACCTCGCAGGGAGACCTCACGGCCGGCGCGCTGCGGGCGGCCGGCGGAGGCGCGGTGCACGTCGCGCTCGGCGGCAACGGCGGCTTCGAGGAGATGCTCTACCGGGCGATGCAGGTGCCGATCGCGCGCGGCGACCGCTACGCCGTGCTGCCGTTCCTGCGCCGCTACGCCCAGCTCCGGGACTGCCGGATCGTCGAGCTGGGCAGCGAGCGCGGCAACCGCGAGCTGTTCCGCGACCCGGAGCGCCCGCTGCCCGCCGAGGAGGCCGCCTGGCTCGCCGGCGCCCTCGCCGACCAGGGCGAGCAGCTCGTCCCGGCCCGGTTCGAGCCGGCCGGGCTGCCGCTGGTCCTCGTCCCCGACCGGGAGGCCGAGCTCAAGGCCCGGATCGAGGACGACCAGGCGGACGCCCGGATCCCGTCCGCCGCGCTGCGGCTGGCCCGGGCGTTCACCGCCCGCACCGACGGCGAGGTCAGGGCCCGGCTCTACCTCAACCTGGCCAGCCCGGCCGTCCAGGACCTGCTCACCGCCTACCGCGACGGGCACACCGGCAGCGCCACCGCCGCCGGGCTGCTCCGCTCGCTCAAGGTGATCATGGCGGCGGCCTCGGCCGGCGGGGGCGGCGGCGACCTCACCGCGGCCCTGGCGGGCATCGGCACCGCGGTCTCCGCGCTCACCGCCGCCGTGCCGGCCGGGCTGCCCGCCGTCCCGGACAGCCCGGGCGGGCTCACGGATGCGGGCTGAACCGACGGCCCCGGCCCACGGTCCGGACAGACCGTCAGCGGCCCCGGCCACACTGACCACCAGCACGGCGCACGACCCGCAGGGGGAGACGGAAGAGGCATGAGTACCGACATCTGGGCCTGGGTGCGCGAAACCCACGAGCAGCTGGCCGAGGCCGGCCACCGGCGGCTGGCCGACGCCATCTACGAGCTCCCCGGCCACGCCAACGAGGGCCGCAACGAGCAGCTCGACGCCGTCTACCCGGAGGCCGTCGCCGCCGCCCGGTCGCTAGGCCTGCCCTGGGTCGAGGTCTACCTGCGGCACTGGCGGATGCAGAACCTGCTGAACAAGCGCCACCAGGGCGAGCAGGCCCTGCCCGAGGCGGTCGACCTGCTGGAGTTCGCCCACCGCGAGGAGACCGCAGGCTGCCCGCAGTCGGTCTGCGTGGTGCAGGACTTCGCGATCTGCCACGCCCGGGTCGACGGCCCCGGCTACGTGCCGGAGCGGCTCGCCGTGCTGAGCGAGACGCTGGAGCGGATCGAGCCGTCCCGGGCCTGCTTCGACTGCCTCTCCCGGGAGTACTCCGACGCCCTGGAGGACGACGGCCGCCCCGGCGAGGCGCTCGACCACCTGGACACCGCCGCCGCCCGGATGCAGGCGGCCGGCCAGCGGCTCTCGCTCCACTTCCACCACGCCCGGGCCGGCACCCTGCACCTCCTCGGCCGGCACGAGGAGGTGCTGACCCTGCTCGACACCGCCGAGCAGGCCGAGCGCGCCCGCGGCCGGGAGATCGACGACAGCGACCGGCGCTGGGGCGCCCTGATGCGGGCCCGCGCGCTCGCCTCGCTCGGCCGTACCGAGGAGGCGCTCGCACTGCTCCCGGGCCGGGAGGAGGCCGAGCGCCACGCCGACCTGCGGCCGGCCTGGACGAAGACCGTCGAGCTGCTGGTCGCGGCCGGCGTATGGGAGAACGACGCCGAGCTGGGCGCCACCGTGGCCGGCTGGGTCGGCTACCTCGACGGCACCGGTTCGCACCGCCCCTGCGTCGACCTGCTGCTGGCCGCCGGGCGGCTCGCCCTCGCCCGCGGCGCCCGCACGGTCGCGCTCACCCTGGCCGCCACCGGCGAGCGCAAGCTCACCCGGCTGCGCCGCACGGACGGCGTGGCCGCGGAGGTCGCCGCGCTGCGGGCGGCCGCCGAGGCGCTGCCGGAGCCCGAACTGCCCGTTCCGCCGGGCGAGCTGCTCGCGCACCTTGCCGCCGTGGGCGTTCCCCCCGAGACCGGCGCCGACCTGCTCTCCGTCGCCCTTGACCAGTACCGGGGCGAGCAGGACGGCGCCACCGGCCTCGCTCTCAACCTGGCCGCGGTGCTGGGCGGCCTCGGCCACGTCCGGGCCGCCGCGGACCTCCTCTGGGAGTGGCTGGACGCCGACCCGGCGAGCGAGCAGCTGAGCGGCATGCTCGCCAGTGCCCTGATCGAGGCCGAGGACGACGAGGGCCTGCGCCGCCTCGCCGACCGCCTGGCGGCGACCGGACCGGCCGACGGCCACTGGGTCCGGGCCCGCTGGGCCGCCGCCGAGGGCCGCTGGGCGGAGGTGGTGGAGCACTGCGAGGCGATCCTGGCCGAGCACCCGGGCCGGATCAGCCCCCGCCGGATGGCCGCCGCCGCGGCCACCGAGCTGGGCGACCACGCGGGAGCGCAGCGGTTCTACCAGGAGCTCCTGGTGCACGCGCTGCCCGCCGAGGGCACGCCGGAGGAGGAGCAGTACCGCACCGTCCAGGAGCCCGACCTCTGGCACCTGATCACCGCCGCCACCGCCAACCGGGACTGGGAGGTGGTCCGCTCCACCGGGGCCCTGATCGGCCTGGACTTCGACGAGCCCGAGGGCCCGGTGGACGAGGAGTGGCAGCTGGTCACCGTCCGGGCCACCCGGACCAACGGCGCCACCGCCGACCTCCCGGCCGTCCGGACCGGCCCGGCCACCGCCCGCATCCTGCCGGTGCTCGGCGACGACGTGACGCTCAACCACGGCGACGTGGTGGTCTTCGCCCCGGCGCTGCTGGAGGAGCCGCCCGCAGAGGACGCGCCGGAGGAGGAGCGGCGGCGCTGGCGCCCGGTGTTCGGGCTGCTCACCCTGCTCGACCCGGCCGGCTACACCACCTACTGGATGGACGGCGGCTGGCCCGGCGACGAGGCCTGGGCCGTGCTGCGCGAGGAGCTGGCCCAGGCCGGCTACGCGGTCTGGGCCTACAGCGGGGACGGCTACACCATCACCGACCCGGCCGACGAGGACGCCTTCCTGCCCGGCGTCTACGCCGCCGTCGGGGTGCCGCCCACCGCCAACGCCGCCGAGGCCGACGCGCTGCTGCACCGGCTCACCGGCGCCTGGCCGCACCCGCTGGCCTGGCTCGACCTGGCCAGGGCGGCGGGCACGGACACCGGCCGGCACGAGGAGGTCATCGAGCGGTACGGGCTCTGATCGCAGCCGGGCCGGGTGCCCGGGTCGGACGGGTCGGGCCGGACGGGCGGGGTGCGGGACGGCCGGGTGTGGGGTGGACGGGGTGCGGGCCGGCCTTCTGGGTTCAGACGTTCTTGGTGAATGCTTTACTGTTTCATTGCCAAGAGTCGACCTCCAGGAGTGTCCGCCCGTGACCAGCCTCGCCCTCGGCCCGTCCTGGCTCGATCCGACCCACCTGATCTCCACCTTCGGGCCGATCGGCCTCCTGGCCATCGTCTTCGCCGAGTCCGGCCTGCTGATCGGCTTCTTCCTCCCCGGGGACTCGCTCCTGTTCACCACCGGCCTGCTGGTGGCCGACGGCACCTACCTGCACCAGCCGCTCTGGCTGGTCTGCGCACTGGTGGTGGCCGCCGCGGTGGCCGGGGACCAGGTCGGCTACCTCTTCGGCCGCAAGGTCGGGCCGAGCCTGTTCCGGCGCGCCGACTCCCGGCTGTTCAAGCAGGAGAACGTGGAGAAGGCGGCCGCCTTCTTCGACCGGCACGGGCCCAAGGCGATCGTGCTGGCCCGCTTCGTGCCGATCGTGCGGACCTTCACCCCGATCGTCGCCGGGGTGAGCAGGATGAACTACCGCACCTTCGTCGTCTACAACGTCGTCGGCGGCGTCCTCTGGGGCGCGGGCGTCACCATCCTCGGCTACTTCCTCGGGCAGATCCCCTTCGTCCGGGACAACATCGAGGCGATCCTGGTCGGCATCGTGCTGGTCTCGGTGCTACCGGTGGCATTCGAACTGCTGCGTGCCCGCCGATCCGGCGCGTCCGCCCCGGCCCGCGACCACGCCGGGTAGGCACCCCCCGCACCCGGCGCCCGCCGCGGCGTACATGTGCGTCCGGCAGTTCGATCGGGCAAGGTGTACCCGAGATCGAACGGCGGCCCGGCGACCCCGGCGCCATCAGGGGCGGCAAGGAGCGGAAGTGCCTAAGCGGGGCCGACCGGGCGGAGGCAAGCGGGCCAGGGGCGGCAGGGGGGCCCGGCAGGCGCGTCCGGCTCCCGGCGCGCAGCCGCTCCACCCCTCCGACGCGCCGCCCACCGAGGGCCTGCTCGGCCACCCCGCCCCGGCCGCCGAGCCGGCCACCGTGATCCCGCTCGCCCCGCCCGCCCCCGAGACCAAGGGCCTGCTGAGCCCGGAGCGCGCCGACGAGGCCGCCGAGGAGCCGGCGGACGAGATCCCGGCGGCCTACCGCCGCCGTTCGGTCGCCGAGGACACCCTCACCCCCGAGGAGTGGCAGGCGGCCGGCTACACCCCGCCGGCCGGCATCGCCGTCCCGGCCCTGAAGCCCGGAGCCCCCGGTGAGGCGCCCTGGCCGGACCGGATGCGCACGCTGCTGCGCACCCCGATGACCGAGCGCCCGGCCTTCGAACGCACCCCGCGCGAACTGCACCCCTCCGCCGCCCGCAACGTTCCGCGCATCCTCGACCTGACGCTCCGGATCGGCGAACTGCTGCTGGCCAGCGGCGAGGCCGCCGAGGACGTCGAGGCGGCCATGCTCGGCATCGCCCACGCCTACCGGCTGGACCGCTGCGAGCCGCAGGTCACCTTCACCCTGATCGGGATCTCGCACCAGCCCTCGCTGGTCGAGCCGCCGGTCACCGCGGACCGCGTGGTGCGCCGCCGCACCTCCGACTACACCCGGCTCAACGCGGTGTACGAGCTGGTCGCCGACATCACCGCGGAGACGGTCACCGTCAACGACGCGTACCGCCGGCTCGCCCTGATCCGCCGCAACCGGCACCCGTACCCGGCCTGGCTGCTGGCGCTGAACACCGGGCTGCTGGCCGGCGCGGCGACCTTCCTGGTCGGCGGGCGGATCGACGACAAGGCCTGGCTGGTCTTCGCCAGCGCCTTCATCGCGGCCGTCCTCGGCGACCGGCTGGCCTCGCTGATCGCCCGTCGCGGCCTGCCGGAGTTCTACCAGTTCGTGCTGGCCGCGATGCCCGCGGCGGCCTCGGGCATCATCCTCTCCCTCAACGACTGGGGTCTGCGCGGCTCCGTCGTGATCACCGGTGGGCTGTTCGCGCTGCTGCCCGGGCGTGCCCTGGTCGCCGCCGTCCAGGACGGCCTGACCGGCTTCTACATCACCGCCGCCGCCCGGCTGCTCGAAGTGATCTACCTGGTGGCGGGCATCGTCATCGGCGTGATGCTGATCCTCTACCTCGGGGTCGGCTACGACGCCGAGCTCAAACCGGACGAGGGCCTGGCCGGGGTCAACTACCCGCCGGTCCAGATGGTCGCCGCGCTGGTGCTGACGCTCGCCTTCGCGATGCTGCTGCAGACCGACCGCCGCCTGCTCGCCCTGGTCACCCTGAACAGCGGCATCGGCTGGTCCAGCTACGGCGTGCTGGTCCACAACGCGGGGATCTCGCCGATCGTCGCCACCGGTGTGGCGGCCGGCCTGGTCGGCCTCTTCGGCCAGCTGATGGCCCGCTACCGCTACGGCTCCGCACTGCCGTACGTGACCGCGGCGATCGGCCCGCTGATGCCCGGTTCGGCGCTCTACCTCGGCATGCTCTCCTTCGCCCAGGGCCACTCCGCAGGCGGCCTGGTGCAGATCACCCGGGCCGCCGCGATCGCCCTGGCGCTGGCGATCGGCGTGAACCTCGGGGGCGAGATCGCCCGGCTCTTCATGAAGCTGCCGGCCGACGCCGAGCTGCCGGCCGTCCCCCGTCGGGCGGCCAAGCGCACTCGCGGCTTCTGACACCCACCCACGGCCGGCGGCGCCGCCGCGCCCCCCGGCCGCAACCCGCGGCCTCCCGCCCGCAACGGCGCTGCCGGGACCGTGTGCCACGCTCGTTGCACCGGTGCCGGCCCCCCGGGGCCATGTCGCGGCAGGCCGGACGCAGGACCAGGAACGAAGGTAAGACGCATGACCACACTGCTGGACGGCTACCGCGAGCACATCGTCGCCGCGCACAAGCAACCGCTGTTCCTGCTGCTGGTCGGGTTCATCACCTCGTTCGTCTTCATCAGGTTCAGCGTCCGGATGATCAGGGCCCAGGTGCGCTGGTGGCCGGGCAACGTCACCCCCGGCGGCCTGCACATCCACCACATGGTGTTCGGCCTGGGCTTCCTGCTCGTCGGCGGCATCGGGGTGTTCGCGACCTACGGGGGGCACCCCTGGATCGACGTGTTCGGCCTGCTCTTCGGCATCGGCTGCGGCCTGGTGCTGGACGAGTTCGCGCTGATCCTGCACCTGGACGACGTCTACTGGGGCGAGCAGGGCCGCAAGTCGGTGGACGCGGTGATCTTCGGCATCCTCTTCACCGCGCTGCTGCTGGTCGGCTACGTGCCGCTCGGTGTGGTGCCCAGCCAGGAGACCAGGTGGGGGCTGGTCACGGTGATCTCGGTGAACATGCTGGTCTCCATCGTCGCCCTGCTCAAGGGCAAGGTGTGGACCGGCCTGCTCGGCATCATGGTGCCCGGCATCTCCTGGATCGGCGCGATCCGGCTGGCCCGGCCCAGCAGCCCCTGGGCACGGTGGCGCTACGCCACGCGCCCGCGTCGCCGGGCTCGTGCGCTCCGGCGCGAGCGCCGACTGCACCGGCGTGCGGACATTGCCCGTACCTGGCTTTTCGACCTGATCGCCGGCGCCCCGGACAAGGTCCCGGCCAACCACCCCGCCGCCCACCGGGTCGCCGAACGGATGGCCGCCCGGGCCTCCGCCCACCTCGACGCGCACGCGGCCCGCGCCCTGGCCCGGCGCTCCGCCCGGCTGGCCGACCGCCGCTCGGCGGCCGCCGCCGCGCCCCGCTCCGGCACCGCCGCCCCCGCCGACGGAACGCGCGAGCCCGGCACCCGGCGCCGCGCCCAGCAGCGCCGTCGGGCCGTTCGGGCCGGCCGCAACCGCACCTACGCGGTCCGCCCGACCGGCCTGGAGCCGCGGCCCGGCCGCCACCCCCACCTGCGGCCGCACACCCGCCGGATCCGCCGGTAGTTCGTACACCTTGTGCGCCCGGCAGGAGTTGATGTCCAGTCGGATCATCTGACGGATCACCCGGGCGGCCGTGCGGGCCTGGGGCGTGAAAGCCGTCCGGCTTGAGAGCATGGTGATGCGTAAACGATTTGTCACGTGATGGGGCGCTTTGCCGGGTTGCCCGCTCTGCCGAACGGCCACCCGGCGGCCCCGTCCGGGACCCTGAGAAGGGATGTCTCGTGGCGCGCAGGTTTCTGCCGATCCTCCTGTTGTCCCTCACCGCCCTGCTCGGGCTGCTCCCGGTCGCCGAGGCCGCCCCGCTCGACCCGGACCAGGCCTCGGGCGCCCCGGTCGACTCGGACCAGGCCTCGGGCGCCCCGGCGGCCGACGAGGCCTACCCGTCCGCCGAGGACATCGACCATGCACGAGCCGAGGCCGACCGCCGGGCCGCCTCGGTCACCGCCATCGAGGCCGGGCTCGCCGCCGCCAAGACCGAACTCGACCGGGCCGGCCAGGTCGCCGAACAGGCCGTCGAGGCCTTCAACGGCGCCCAGCTCGCGCTCACCAAGGCCCGGGCCGAGGAGTCCGCCGCGATCGGCCGGGCCGCCTCCGCCGAGGCCGACCGGGCCGCGGCCGCCGAGGACGCCGCCGCGCTGGCCGCCGAAACGTACCGCCAGGGAACCACCGCCGAACTCTCCGCCATCAACGCGCTGATCGGCGCCCGCGGTCCGCGCGAGGCCGGCGACCGGGCCGCCGTGGTCGGCGTGGCCAGCGACCGGACCCGGCAGATCCTCGACGCGGCCACCTCCACCGCCGCCGCCGCGACCCGCGCCTCGGCCGCCGCGCGCGCCGCGACCGCGGCCGCCGAGAAGGCCGCCGCGGACGTCGGCGCGGCCCGGGAGCGGGCAGAGGCACGGCTCGCCGCCCAGCAGAACCAGGTCGTCACCACCGGCCGGCGCCGCGAACAGCTCCTCACCGACCTCGCCGCCGCCCGCCACACCACCGTCGAGCTGGAGCGGCAGCGGCGCGAGGCGCTGGAGGCGATCGCCGCCCGCGAGGCCGAGGCCGCCGCCCGGGCCGCCGCCGAGAAGGCCGCGGCGGAACAGGAGGCGGCGGAGAAGGCCGCCGCCGAGGCAGCGGCTGCCGAGGCCGCTCGGACCGAAGCCGCTCGGACCGAGGCCGCGAAGGCCGCCGGGGGCGTGGCGGCCGGCCGGCCGACCACGCCCGCCCGCCCGTGGTCGGCGGAGGGCGCGGCCGCCGCCGTCGCCTTCGCCCGCTCCAAGATCGGCCTGCCGTACATCTGGGGCGGCGAGGGCCCCGGCGGCTACGACTGCTCGGGGCTCACCATGATGGCCTGGCGCGAGGGCGGCCGGCAGCTCAACCACTTCGCCGCCGACCAGTACGCCCAGAGCACCCCGATCGGCTACCGCCAGCTCCGCCCCGGCGACCTCGTCTTCTGGACCGACACCGGCCGCGCCGCCGACATCCACCACGTCGGCCTCTACATCGGCGACGACCAGATGATCGAGGCACCCCGCGCGGGCATGCCGGTCAAACAGGCCAGCCTCTGGATCATGGGCAAGCCGGACTTCTACGCCCGGCCGTGACCACGGGTCCTGGCGCTGGAGGCGCTCCGTTGAGGGCAGGCGCCCGGCGAGCAGGTCGAGTCGTGGACGTGGCGGGGTCGGTGTCGTGGCGGCCCATGCCGGTGGTGGCGATCCGTCAGAACTGCGGCGAATCCGGGGCGCCGGGCCGGATCCGGGCGACCGGCGGCAGCGTGAGCGGCATCTCGTCGGTCACCCAGGCGTATTCGAGGCCGGCCAGCGCGCCGTCCTCGGTCCAGACGAGCAGCTCGCCGACGTACTCGCCGGCCTCGTCGAACACCATCGCGTCGACCGGCAGCGGCCTCGGGCCCCGGAGCGCCGCCGCGGGTGGCGCCGGCTCGCGCACCCCGAAGGCCACGCTGACCGACCGCGGGCCCCAGACGGCCACCACCTCGGTCCGGTCCAGCTGGCTCCGCAGTTCGGCGGCGCCGTCGAAGCCGGCGGAGAGCACGTGCTCCAGCACCGCCCGCTCGGCGGCGTTCAGGGGACGCGGGGTGACGGGGACCGGAGACATGGCCCCATCATGCCCGTCCGCCGTCCCTCCGTCCGCCGTCCTACGCCTGACCTGCCCGTCCGGCGTCACACCCGTCCCGTTCGGCGTGCGGAAGGCTGGTTGTCGGAGGGTCGGTTGTCGGAGGGTCGGTTGTCGGAGGGCAGCCGTACGACGGCCGGCCGGAAGGGAAGTGACATGAGGCTGCGGGACGTCGAGCCGGGGGATGTCGGGGCCTACGTCCGGATGCGGTGCGATCCGGTGATGATGGCCGAACTGGGCGGGCCGCTGCCGGTGGACGGCATCGCGGACAAGGTCCGGCGGGACGTGCTGGCCGCGGCGGCGGACCGTTCCTGGATCAAGATGATCGTCCCGGACGGGGCCGCGCCGGGCGAGGTGGCCGGGAGCGTCGCACTCTGGCCGAACGAGGAGAACGGCGAGGTCGTCTCCGAGATCGGCTGGATGGTGCTGCCGGAGTTCCAGGGCCGCGGCGTCGGCAAGGCGGCCGTCCGGGCCGTGCTCGACCTGGCCGCCCAAGACGGCCGCTGGGGCCCGGTGCACGCCCACCCGGCAACCACCAACGGGCCGTCCAACGGCATCTGCCGCACCCTCGGTTTCCGGCTGCTCGGCGAGCGGGAGGTGGACTTCGCGGGCCGGTTGCTGCGGGTCAACCACTGGGTCTTCGACCCCCTGGACCGGCCCGGGGCAGCGGCGGAATAAATCGGATGCCGCCACCGGGGGCCCGCCGTACCGTGGGCGGATGGGCAACGACGCGTACGGCGAGACCGGTGACCAGGGCCACGGCCGGCTGGAGGAGCGGACCGACACGGTCGGCGGAGCAGAGATCCGGGAGATCGCCGAGAGCGAGATCGAGGCCTGGGGCCGCGCGATCTCCCTGGGGTTCCTGCGCCCGCACGCGGAGAGCGCGCTGGAGTTCCGCCGGCTGCAGTGGCAGCCCGGGCGGGCGCTCGGGGCCGAGGCCGAGGGCCGGTTCGTCGCCACCTACCGGAGCTTCGACGTCGAGCTGACCGTCCCCGGCGGGGCCGTCGTCCCGGCGAACGCGATCACCTCCGTCACCGTGACGACCACCCACCGCCGCCGCGGCCTGCTGCGCCGGATGCTGTCGCGGGACCTCGCGGCCGCCCGCAAGCGCGGCGCCCCCGTCGCCGTCCTGATCGCCGCCGAGTACAGCATCTACGGCCGGTTCGGCTTCGGCCCGGCCACCCGTGGCCACGGTTGGAACGTCGACCTGACGCGCGCCCGCGGCCTGCGCGACGGCCTGCCCACCGTGCCCGGCGGGCGGATCGAGTTCCTCACCATGGAGGAGCTGCGCAAGGTGGGCCCCGAGCTGCACGACCGCTGGCGGCTCACCCAGCCCGGCGCGCTCGCCCGCGACGAGGCGTGGTGGAAGCGCCACACCGGCGCGGTCCCGGTCCCGGGCTTCGAGTGGAAGGAGCCTTTCGCCGCCGTCCACCGGGACGCCGGGGGCAACGCCACCGGCCTGGCCGTCTACCGGGTCGACGACACCTGGGACGGCAGCTACCCGAACTGCACCCTCACCGTGGTCGACTTCCTCGCCCTCGACCGGGCCACCGCCGCCGAGCTGTGGCGGTTCCTGTTCTCGGTCGACTGGGTGCGCAAGGTCGTGATCGAGAACATAGGCCCGGACGACCCGCTGCCGCTGCTGCTCAACGACCCGCGCGCGGCCACCCCTTACGCGGAGAACGCCGACTTCATGTGGCTGCGGGTGCTCGACTTCGAGGCCGCGTTCAACGCCCGGACGTACGGAGCGCCCGGCCGGGTCGTGCTGGAGGTCAAGGACCGCGACGGCTACGCCGCCGGCCGCTGGGCGATCGAGGCCGCCGCCGACGGCACCGGCCGCTGCACCCGCACCACCGACGTGCCCGACCTCCTGCTCGGATCCTCGGCGCTCGGGTCGCTCTACCTGGGCGGCGAGACGGCTCCCCGGCTGGCCGCGGCCGGCCTGGTCACCGAGGTCTGGGAGGGCGCCGCGGCCGCCGTCGACCTGGTGCTGCGCACACCGCTGCTCTCCTGGAACCCGGACGGCTTCTGAGCCGGGCACCCCGAAGCACCGGCGCCGGGCCGGCCGTCTCCCCGACGGCCGGCCCGGCGCCGTCCGATTTCCGGCTTCGCCTGCTCCGCCTACTTGACGGCGGTTTTCCCGATGGTCGGCAGGATGAAGTCCTGAATAAGTCCCTTGGCGTCGCGGACAATCGGCCGGAATACCCGATAACGCGAGAGGTTGATCACCCGGGCCGCCATGGGGGTGGACCGGGTGACGAATTCCCGCGTCCGCTCGGTGTCCTCGGTCCGGTCGAAGACCCAGTAGAGGACCACGACCATGAGGTGCAGCCAGAGCACGTCCGGCAGGAGCTCGACCAGCTCCGCGTCCAGCTTCGGCGCCAGGTCCGAGCCCTGCAGCACGTCGCGGAACAGCTCCACGGCGGTCGCCCGCGCCGGGTGCGACTCGTTGGAGAACGGGCTCAGCGAGCTGGTCGGGTCGGCGGCCGTCCGGAAGAACTGCGCGGCGAACTCGTGGTACGGCGCGGCGGTGTCGAGCCAGGAGGTCAGCGCGATTTCCAGCCGCTCGGCGAAATCCCGAGTACGGGCCATGCGATTCCTGGCGTCCGCCGCGTGGTCGTACGTCATCCGGTCGTAGAATCCTTGAATCAGGAATTCCTTCGCCGAAAAATAATAGTAAGCATTCCCGACCGAGACGCCCGCCTCGGTGGCAATGGCGCGCATGGTGGTCTTCTCGTAGCCGCGCTCCTGGAACAGCCGCATCGCGGTCTCCAGGATCAGGGCCCGGGTCGCCTCACTCTTGTCCGTCTTCGGCTGGGCTCTTCCGCCGGGAAGCTCCGCCGGAGCGGGGGTGCCGGTGGCGAGGCCGTCGCCGGGGCTGTCGGTGCCGGCGGTGCCGCTCGTGCTGTCGGGTCCGTTCGTCGCTGCCAGGTCGTCCACGGCTCCGAGCCTAGGGCCTGCCGTCAAACTCCCGCCTGCCTGGCGGTGCCAGGGCAGACATGACACGACCGCCCGGCTCCAGTCGGTGTCGGTGCGGACAGCACCGGATGCCCCCTCCGCACCCGGTACCGCCGCTCCGCCCCCGTCCGGTTCGAACGCGTTCGTCCGGTTCGAACGCGTTCAAAAGCATGGGCATGACTCTAGGGGCTGGAGTTGAACATGCTCAAGCTGGGGCGTGTGGGAAGCTCGTCACATGAACGCCACCATCCGCCGCGGCACCGCGCACGACGCCGAGGCCGTTGCCGGCCTGCACGCCCTCAGCTGGCGCACCGCCTACACCGGCATCGTCCCGGAGCAGGCGCTCGGTGACGGGATGGTGGCCGCGCGGCGCGAGCTCTGGGCGTTGCGGCTGACCGTCGACTACGGCGAACCGGCCAACACCCCCGAGCTGCTGATCGCCGATCAGGCCGGGAGCGTCGTCGGCTTCGTCTACCTGGTGCCGCAGGAGGACGGGCGGGTGCTGCTGGACAACCTGCACGTCCGGCCCGGGCGGACCGGCGGAGGCATCGGCCGCGCGCTGCTCGACGCGGCTCGCGGGCACGTCGCCAGGCAGCACCCCGGCGCCGACCTCTACCTGGAGGTGCTGCGCGACAACGCCCGGGCGGTCGCGTTCTACGAGCGCGAGGGCGGCCACCGGACGGCCGAGCAGGAGGGCGTCTTCCCGGGCGGCTACCTGCTGCCCGAGTACGAGTACACCTGGCCGGCGGCGTCGGTGCGGCCGTCACCGGCGTCGGCGGGCCTTCAGCCGACGTCGTAGACCGTCACCGGGACCCCCCGGTCCACCAGGCGGGCCGTCACCAGCGGCTCGACCAACTCCCATCGCCCGCCCGCCAGTCCGCAGCCGATCCGCGGCATGTGGACGGAGGCGCCGAGCGCGAGCGCCCGCTCGGCCAGCGCCGCCAGCGCGGTGTCGATCGCCTCGTACCGCACCGGTACGCCCGTCGATCGGCCGGTCCGGATGCCGCGCTGCCCGACCAGGTTGGCCACCCAGACGTACGGCTCGACCTGCACCAACTGGGCGGCTCCCAGACCGAAGTCGTTCTTCGCGCGCTCCCGGTGCCAGCGCCGGAACGCCGCCTCCGGCTCCGGCCAGCGCCGCGACAGGGCCAGCACGAATCCCTTGCCCCACCCGCCGAGGTCGTTGCAGACGTGCGCGATCACCTTCACGCCCTTCGCCTGGGGCGCGGTGGCGTCGCCACGGACGTATCGGATGGTCGCCGTCTCCATGCCCGAACGCTAGCGCGCGGCAGTGACAACCCGTTCGGAATTCTCGGACGCCGAGGGAGCGCCCGGGGCCGATGAAGTGCCCCGTACCGGGAGGGAGCCCTGCACCGGGAGGGCGTCCGGTACCGCGGAAGAGCCCGGTGTCCGCAGGTGGCGGCGGCCCGCCAGGGCGATCAGCAGGGCGAGCGCGGCGGCTCCCGCGGGCAGCCAGTAGCCGGAGCCGGGTGCGGCGTGCTCGGCGACCGCCCCGGCGAGGGCCGCGCCGGCCGAGATGCCGACCACGATGCCGGACACCGCGACCGCCATGCCCTCGTTCAGCTGCCTCTGCGGGAGCAGCTCCTGGACCAGCGTCATACCGGTGACCATGGTCGGTGCGGTGCCCGTCCCGGCCACGAACAGCGTGACGCCGAGCACGGCCGGTCCGGCGCCGCCCACCCCGGCGGCCAGCGGCAGGAGCAGCAGGACGGCCATCGCGGTGACACCGAGCAGGAAACGGACGCCCGCCGCCCGGCGCGGCCGGAGCAGGCCGAAGAGCAGCCCGGCCACGCACGAGCCGGCCGCGACCAGCGCCAGCAGACCGCCCGCCACCGGCTTCTGTCCGAGGGCGTCGGCGTAGGCCACGGTGGTCAGCTCCATCGAGCCGAAGACCACGCCGCTGGCGAGGAAGGTCAGCACCAGCACCCGCAGCCCCGGCACCCGCAGCGGCGAGCCGTGGCCGCTGCCCGACGGGCGCTCCGCGAGCGGGGGTTCGGTGCGTCGCTGGGCGGCGAAGAGCAGGGCGCCGACGGAGCCGAGCACCCCGGCGGTGAGCATGCCGGCCTCCGGTGCGACCGCTGTGCAGAGCAGCATCGCGAGCACCGGCCCGGCCATGAAGCAGAGCTCGTCCAGCGCCTGTTCGAAGGAGTTGGCGAGGTGCCGGGCGGCCGGGTCGGCCCGGTAGAGGTGTGCCCAGCGGGCCCGCGCCATGCCGCCCAGGTTCGGCGCCGCCGCGCCGGCCGCCCAGCAGGCGTACAGCGTCCAGTCGGGCGCGCCGGAGCGGACGCAGACCAGCAGGCCGGCGAACGAAACGGCGTTGTACAGCGTGGCCGGGACGGCGACGCGCGCCTGCCCGTACCGGTCGACCAGGCGGCCGAGCAGCGGCATGCCGATCGCCCCGGTGACCAGGCCGGCCGCCGAGACGCTGCCCGCCAGTGCGTACGAGCCGCGCCGTTCGGCGAGCAGAACCACCAGGGAGACGCCCGTCATCGACATCGAGAGCCGGCCGAACAGCCCGGCGAAGGTGAAGGCGGCGGTGCCGGGCAGGGCGAAGAGCCGTCGGTAGGAGGCGAGCACGGTACTCCGAAACAGAGAGTGGGGGGGAGGGAGCTCCCAGCCTCACGGCTCGGCCCGGGCGCGGTCCAACACCTGTTTCGCCGTACTGACAACATGATGTTGTTAATCTGCCGTCATGCCCTCCGACCTGCACCCCCGCCTGCTCCGCGGTTTCGTCGCGACGGCCGAGACCCTGCACTTCGGCCGGGCCGCCGAACGCCTGCACGTCGCCCAGCAGGCGCTCAGCCGGGACGTCCGCGCGCTGGAGAGGCTGCTCGGCGACGCGCTCTTCACCCGGACCACCCGTAGCGTCGAACTCACCCGGGCGGGGCTGCTGTTGCTGCCGAAGGCGCGCCAGCTCCTCGCCCTGCACGACGAGATCGTGACGGCCGCCGAGCTCCGCCCGTTGCTGCTGGACGTCAACAGCAACGTCAACGGCCCCGATCTGACCTCCGACCGGCTGCTCGAACCGGCCCGCGCCGCCTGGCCGGAGGGCGACATCCTGGCCCGCTTCCTCGGCGGTCTGGCGGCGGCGGCCGAGGAGCTGATCGCCCACCGCCTGGACGCCTCGCTCGGCCGGTTCGCCGGCCTGGACGCCCGGGTGCGGGGCCAACTCGTCCAGACGCCGGTGCGGTTGGAGCGGGTCTCGGTGATGATGGCGGTCGGCCACCCGCTGGCCGGCCGACCGGTGCTGCGCCTGGCGGAGCTGGCCGGCCACCCCGTGGACGTCTGCGCCGGCAACCCGGCCACCACCGAATGGGCCGACTTCGGGACCCGGCTGCTGCGCGAGCACGGGCTGACGGCGGCGGCGCCGTACGTCCCGCCGGTCGGGGTGGACGAGACCGCCCGCTACCTCACCCGGCACGGCGACCCGATGCTGACCACCACCAGCGGGCCGCTGATCCCCGGCGTGGTGAACGTGCCACTCGTCGACCCGGTGCCGCTCAGCCTGGTCAGTCTGGTGCACCGCCCGGGCCTGCGGCACCCGGGGCTGACGGCGCTGCGCGCGGCGGCCGCCGAACTCGGCGCCCGGGAGGGGTGGCTGCGGCGCCCGGCGGGCAGTTGGCTGCCGGCCGCCGACGCGGCGCTGCTGGAGGCGGGGGCGGTACTGCCGGGGGTGTAGTTCGTCCCGGCCGCGGCCGGTTCGTCCCGCTGGATGACGGCGGATCCCGCAGGACCGGAATCCGGCGGCCGACGGGCGTTGTTGTGCCCGGAGACGTCCCCACCCCTGCCGCTCGGGGGTCGGCAGGGGTGGGGCGTGTGCGGGGCGGTCGCTACGGCGACCGCCGGTGCGAAGGTCGGTCCGGCGGCCGTGGTCGGCCGGTTCAGGCCGCCTTGACGGCGGAGATGTCGAAGCTGAGCTTGACCTTCTCGCCGATCAGCACGCCGCCGGTCTCCAGGGCGGCGTTGTAGGTGAGGCCCCAGTCGGTGCGGTCGAGCACGGCCGAGCCCTCGAAGCCGACCCGCTCGGCGCCGTAGGCGTCGGTGGCGCTGCCGGTGTAGTCGAGGTCCAGCACGATCGGGCGGGTGGTGCCCTTGATCGTGAGCTCGCCGTTCATCCGGTACGAGTCGCCGCGCAGACGCTCGGCGGAGGTGCTGCGGAAGCGGATCTCCGGGTGGGCGTCGGCGGCGAAGAAGTCGCCGGTGCGCAGGTGCTCGTCGCGCTGCGCCTGGTTGGTGTCGATGCTCGCGACCTTGATCACCAGCTCGGCGCTGGAGTTGCCCGGGGTGGTGCCGTCCAGGTGCAGCTTGCCGTCGTAGTCGGTGAAACGGCCCTTGACGTTGGTCACCATGGCGTGGCGCACCGAGAATCCGACCTCGCTGTGGGTGGTGTCGATGGCCCAGTCGCCAGCGAGGTGGCCCAGGTCCGGGCCGGCGGGGGTGTCGATGACGGTGGTGGCGACGGCGTTCTTGGTGCGGTTGAAAAGGCCCATGGCTCCTCCTCGGGTTCGAAGCCATTTGTTTAGGCTTCAACTTGTTGTCTCCACTGTAGGACGGTTTCGTTCAAAGTTCAACCACGTGGTGACGGCGGTCGCGCCGCCCGGTACCATCGACGCCGGTCCGGCCGTGCGGCTTGACCCTCGACCCGGTCGAGGCCCCAGAGTCCCGGGCATGGAGAGCGACCTGCGCAGCATCGGTGAACTGGCCCGCGACAGTGGCCTCGGCGTCAGTGCGCTGCGCTTCTATGACGGCGCCGGCGTCCTCGCCCCCGCCTGGGTCGACCCGCAGACCGGCTACCGCTGGTACGCGCCGGACCAGCTCGCCGACGCCCGGCTGCTCTGCCGGCTGCGGCGGGTGGGCCTGCCCCTCGCCGGCATCCGGGCCGTGCTCGCCGCGGCCCCTGGCGACGGTACGGCCCACCGGGTGCTCGATGCGCATCTGCGGCGGCTGGAGGACGGCCTCGCCGACGCGCGCCGGGAGCTCTCCCTGATCCGCACGCTGATCGACCAGAGGGAGAACCTCATGACCACCGCCCCCGCCGCGCACGGCTTCACCGTCCCCGCCCGCGAGCTGGCCGCCGCCCTGGACGCGGTCCGCTTCGCGGTCGGCAGTGACCCCGAAGTACCCATGCTGTCGGGCGTGTTGTTCGACCTGGACGGGGGGCTGCTGCGGCTGGTCGCCACCGACCGGTACCGGATGGCGCTGGCCGAAGTGCCCGCCCCGTCGGCATCCTCGACGGGCGTGATCGTCCCGACCGCGTTGGCCGACGCCGTCCGCGTGCTGCTCGGCTCCGGTGCGGAGGAGGCTGAACTGGCCATCAGCGCCGGGCAGTTCCGCGTCACGACAGGTGGTCACCGGATCGAGGGCGCCACCCTCGACCACGACTACCCCGACTACCGCTCGCTGGTCCGGCTCGACCCGGGCCGCCGGGTCGGCCTGCCCGCCGCGGAGCTGCTCGGCGCGGTCGAGTCCGGCGCCACCCGCAGCCTGCCCTCCGGCCCGCACGGCTCCGCCTGCGAGGTCACCGTGCTCACCCTCGACCGGGACGGGCGGCTCACCATCGCCTCCGACGGCGCGGAGCCCGCCACCGACGACGTCCGGGTGGCGGTCAACCGCGACTTCCTCCTGGACGCACTCCGGGCCGGCGGCCCCGAGCAGCTCGTCCTCGAAATCGGCGGCCCGATCGCCCCGTTGGCCATCCGGACGGCCGGGCGGGACGGCACCTTCTCCCTCCTCATGCCGATCCGGGTCCCCGAGCTCGCCTGAGCGCCTGCGCCCGATCGCCCTCGTGCGGCCGTTCCCGTCCGGCCCGTCCGGCCCGGGCGGGCGTGGTCGCCAACCTGCTCCTCCTCGCCGACGCGGTCCGTGTCGGCGGCCCCGGCCACCGCACCGTCCGCACCGCCCTGGCCGCGGACCCGCTCACCACCCGACCGGCCCTCGACCTCGCCGCCGACCGGCCGGCCCCCGCGGGCGACCTCCCCGCCCCGTGGTCGGCGCGCGCCGCCGCGTTTGCTGCTGTTAGCACCGTGCTTGCATTTGCAAGCGCGGTGGTGCAGCCTGGTCGCATGGCCTCACTGAATGTCGGTTCGCTGGGCGAGTACATCCGCGAGCAGCGGCGGAACGCGCAGTACTCGTTGCGGCAGCTGGCCGAGGCCGCCGGCGTGTCCAACCCCTACCTCAGTCAGATCGAGCGAGGGTTGCGCAAGCCGAGCGCGGAGATCCTCCAGCAGATCGCCAAGGCGCTGAGGATCTCGGCGGAGACGCTGTACGTCCAGGCCGGGATCCTGGAGGAACGGCGGGGCGAGGGCCTGGAGCTGCGGGCCTCGATCCTGGCCGATCCGCTGATCAACGAGCAGCAGAAGCAGGCGCTGCTCGCGGTCTACGACGCCTTCCTCAAGGAGAACGCCGCGCGCAAGGACACTGACGCGGTGCCCGAAGACCCCGAAGCCGACCGGCCGAAGACCGCCGGCCCGGCAACCTAGACCACGGGAGGACCGGCCATGCCGATCACGGACGAGATCAAGAAGACCCTGAGCGACCCGACCCCGCTCTACGCCCTCGCCGGCGCGGGCGACCTCGCCTACGAGAAGCTGCGTGAGGTGCCCGGCAAGGTCGAGGCGCTGGCCGCGGACCGCAAGGGTACGCAGGAGAAGGCCACCGCCAGGCTCCAGGAGGCGCAGAGCCGGCTGGTGGAGGCGCAGACGAAGGTGGCGGACTCGGTGACCACGCTGCCCACCGACCTCAAGATCCTCCAGGAGAAGGCGCAGAGCTTCGCGCTCCAGCAGGTCGGCCGCGCGGTCGAGCTGGCGGTGAAGGCCAAGGAGGCCTACGACGAGCTGGCCGAGCGCGGCAAGGGCGTCGTCGACCGGGGCCGGCCCGCCGAGTCCACGCCGGTGGCGGCCGAGCCCGCCTCCGCGAAGCCGGTGGAGGCCGAGCCCGAGGCGGTCGACGCCGAGCTGGTCGAGGACGACGAGCCCGAGGGGGAGGCCGCCACGGAGCCCGCCGCCGAGCGCGCCGTCAAGAAGTCCCCCCGGGCCCGCAAGAGCACCGAGTAGTCCGCCGGCCGGCCGGCGGAACGCCGGGAGCCACCACGGCCCGGTTGAGTCCGGGCCGTCCGGGGCACATCTGGTGACCTCGGGACGTTGACACCGTGGCGGGCGGATCGCCGTGCCAGGATGGGCGGCGGCCGGGACGCCGGAGCCGAGACGCAGAGGAGACCGCGATGGGCGGAGTGGCTCAGATCCTGGGCTTGGACTACCTGAACCCGTTCTGGTGGCTGGCCGTCGCCATCCTGGGTTTCAAGCTGGTCGCCCTGGTCGACGCGGCCACCCGACCGGAGGACGCGTACCGGGCGGCGGACAAGAAGACCAAGGGGTTCTGGCTGGCGGTCCTGGGGATCGCCTTCGGGCTGGACCTGCTGTTCGGGGCGAACTTCATGACCAGCTTCCTGACCCTGGCGGGCCTGGTCGCGGCCATCGTCTACATGGTCGACGTGCGCCCGGCGATCCGGGAGCTGACCGGCCGGGGCGGCGGCCGGGGCGACCGGCGCAACATGGGCCCCTACGGCCCCTGGTAGCCGCCGGGCGGTGCACGCGCGGACGCACCCCGGACACGGCCTGATACGGCCGGACTCGGGCGGGACAGCCACGGCCTCGGGCGGGACAGGCACGGACTCGGGCGGGCCGAGGCAGCACAAGGCACGGGCGGGACAAGGCAGGACGAGCGTCGAGCCCCGGCGCGCGGAACCATCCGCGCGCCGGGGCTCTCCGTATGTTCCCCCGCCCCGGTCAGCCCAGGATCAGCTGCACCGGGTTGCGCTCCAGCAGCAGCACGGCGACGTCGTCCGTCAGCGCGCCGCCGTTCAGCTCCTCGACCTCGGCGATCGCGCTGTCCACCAGGCGGCCCCTGGTCAGCCCGGCGGACTGGTGGTCGCCGATGAGGTCCGCCAGGCCGTCCTGGCCGAGGCGGCGCGAGCCGGCCCCGACCCGACCCTCGATCAGGCCGTCGGTGTAGAGCAGCAGCCGCCAGCCGGCGGGCAGTTCGACCCGGTGCGCGGGCCAGACGGCCTGGCCGTCGTCGCAGGGGAGCAGGCCGAGTGCGGGGCCGGCGAGGTCGGCCGGCAGCATCGCCGGCTTGTGGCCGGCGCTGAGCAGCAGGGGCGCGGGGTGGCCGGCGAGGTAGAGCCGGGCGTGTTCGGCGGCGCCGGGCGAGTCGAGTTCGCCGGCGGCGCCACCGGGCTCGATGACCAGCATGCAGAGCGTCGCGAAGATCTCGTCGCTGCGCCGCTCGTGCTCCAGGACGTGCTGAAGGGTGGTCAGCAGGGCCTCGCCGGTGAGGCCGGCGAAGACCAGGGTGCGCCACGCTATCCGGAGCGCCACGCCGAGCGCGGCCTCGTCCGGGCCGTGGCCGCAGACGTCGCCGATCACGACGTGGACGGTGCCGTCGTCGGTGCGCACGGCGTCGTAGAAGTCACCGCCGAGCAGCGCGCGGCGGCGGCCGGGGCGGTAGCGCCGGGTGAAGGAGAGCCCGGCGCCGTCCAGCAGCGGGGTGGGCAGCAGGTGGCGCTGGAGCCGGGCGTTCTCCTGACCGCGCAGCTCGGCCTCGACCAGCCGGCGCTGGGACTCGTCGGCGCGCTTGCGCTCGACGGCGTACCGCAGGGCGCGGGCGAGCAGCGGGCCGTCCGTCTCGTGCTTGATCAGGAAGTCCTGCGCGCCGGCGGCCACCGCGGCGGCGCCCAGCTCGGCGCCGGCGGCGTCGGTCAGCACCACGACGGCGGTGTGCGGGGCCCGGCGGAGCAACTCGTGCAGGCCCTCCAGGCCATCCGAGGCGTCCGAGGGGTGGGGCAGGTCGGCGGGGGCGGCGAGGTCGAGGAGGACGCAGCTGAAGTCGGTGCCGCGTGCCCGGCCGCGCCGGGACGAGGCGGATGCCAGCAGTTCGGAGGCCTGCTCCAGCCCGCGGGCCCAGTGGATCTCGATCGGGGCGCCGCTGTCGGCCACCGCGGCCTTGAGCAGCTGGGCGTCGGAGGCGTCGTCCTCGATCACCAGCAGCCGGAGCGGGGCAGCCTGGGGTGCGGCGGGCGACGGCGCGGGGGCGGCGTTCGACCGGGGGTGGGGTATCGGGGGAGGCGCCGTGGCCGGGCCGGCCGGTCTGTGGGCGGCGGACCGGTTGTGGGTACGGCCGGAGCGGGCACCGTCGAGGGTGCCCGGCGGGTCGGCGGCACCAGGTGCCCGCCCGTCTCCCGTTGCGGGCATCGGTTGATCCTCCCTTTCCCCGAGTGCGTAACGGTCGGCGTCCGTCCGCAGTGCCCGCGTGGCACCCTGCGTCGGGGAACTTCTCGCGACCATAACGTGGTCTCCGGGGAACTCTCTGGCCGACCGGCACGCTTGTGTGGGTGCCACGCCGGTGGTGGTGTGGTGAACAGGACATGGCGACGACCGGGGCCCTGCCGACAGGCGCCGGGCCGGGCCCGGAAGGGCGGACACGGTGGTGACACGGATCACCCTGGTCGAGGGTGACATCACGGAACAGCAGGTGGACGCGGTCGTGAACGCCGCCAACTCCTCTCTGCTCGGTGGCGGCGGTGTGGACGGTGCGATCCACCGCAAGGGCGGGCCGCAGATTCTGGAGGAGTGCCGCAGGCTCAGGGCCTCGCACTGGGGCCGGGGCCTGCCCACCGGGCAGGCGGTGGCGACCACGGCGGGGCGGCTGCCGGCCCGCTGGGTGGTGCACACGGTGGGGCCGGTCTACCGGGAGGAGGAGTACGACGTGCGGGCGGAGCAGTTGGCCTCCTGCTACCGCGAGTTGCTCCGGGTGGCGGCGGAGCTGGGCGCGCGGACGGTGGCCTTCCCGGCGGTGTCGGCCGGGGTGTACGGGTGGCCGCTGGAGGACGCGGCCCGGATCGCGCTCGGCACCGTCGTGGCGGAGGTGCCGGGGGCGGTGGGTGAGCCGGCGGAGGTGCGGTTCGTGCTGTTCGGCCCCGAGGCGTACGGGGCGTTCGAACGGGTCTGGCGGGCGATGGAGTCGGAGGGGCGGAAGAAGGAGGAGGGGCAGGGGCCGGAGGGGCAGGACTGAGGCGCCGATCGGATGCCCCCATGGTGGCGTGACCAGGCGTCAACACGCCAGAGATATTCGATAACTCGTTCGAGTGAATCCCCGGGCTCGCTCAGCAGCGCGGCAGCGCGGTGCCGGCCGGGCGCCTACGGGGCGAGCGCCGTCCACGGCAGGGTGACCTCGCCCTGCCGCCACCGCCCGCGCGCGTCCACCAGCGGCCAGCTGCCGGCCAGCGCCGTGCAGGCGGCCACCCAGCGCTGCCGGGCCCCGAACGCCCCGTAGGGCGCGGCCGCCGCCCAGGCCCGGTCGAAGTCGGTGAGGAAGGCGTGCACCGGCCGGCCCGGCACGTTGTGGTGGATCAGCGCCTTGGGCAGCCGCTCCGCCAGGTCGGACGGCTGCCCGAGCCCGCCGAGCCGGGCCGCGAAGGTCACCGTCCGCGGGCCCTGCGGCCCGAGCGCCACCCAGACGTGCCGGCGTCCGATCTCGTCACAGGTCCCCTCGACCAGCAGCCCGTCCGGAGCCAGCCGGGCGCAGAGCCGTTCCCAGACCCCGGCCACCGCCGACTCCTCGTACTGCCGCAGCACGTTGGCGGCCCGGATCAGCTGGGCGGGCGCGCCGCCGTCCAGCGGCACCTCGAAGCCGCCGCGCCGGAAGGTGAGCAGCGGCGGCTCCGCGTACGGCAGCGCGGCCGCGACCCGCTCCGGCTCGATCTCGATCCCCACCACCCGGACGTCCGGCCGCACCGCCCGCAGCCGCCCGGACAGCTCGACCGCCGTCCACGGCGCGGCGCCGTACCCGAGGTCGACGGCGACCGGCGGGCGGTCGGCGGAGCGCAGCGCGGGGCCCAGCGTGTGGGCGATCCAGCGGTCCATCCGCCGGAGGCGGTTGGTGTTGGTGGTCCCGCGGGTGACGGTCCCCACCGGCCGCCCCGCCCGCCCGCGGGCAGGCGTGGTCACGGAGTCGAAGGAGGCGGCCATGCCGAAAAGCGTACGCGGCCGCCCCCAGGCGCCCTGCCGTCCGCCCCTGCCCGGGCCGTCCGCCTCCGCCCGGGCCCGTCCGTTCCGACGCCCCGGCCCGTCCGTTCCGACGCCCCGCGCGACCCAGGCCCGTCGTACCGCCGTACCCCGCCCGCCGTACCCCGCCCCGCTGTACCGCGCCCCGCCCTGCGCCGGCGAGCCCGCGTCCGGCGTACCGCCGCCCGTCCGCCGCCGAGGGCCATCTCATGTGCCGTGACGGGAATGCCGGTCGGTCACCCGGTGGTTGGCACACTGGTGGTGAGGCGTGCCCGGACGGGGCAGCTCACCGCCGCGCCGCGACCGCGACGCGGTGGTGCGGTGTGGGCGGTGGCGCACACACCGCACGGCAGGCGGCGCACGGCAGGCAGGCAGGCTGCGGAGCGCCGCGGAGACAGAGCAGGGCTGCAGAGGCGGGCAGCACAGAGGAGGCTTCAGCCAGGTGATCCAGCACCCCGTCCGTTCGGTACGCCGTGCCCAGCCGACCCCGCCCGCGCGGGGCCGGCTCCAGTCGCTGGTCACGGGAGGCCGGCGCCGCCCGCGCCGGATAGCCATGCTCTCCGTCCACACCTCCCCGCTGCACCAGCCCGGCACCGGCGACGCCGGTGGCATGAACGTCTACATCGTGGAGCTCGCCAAGCGGCTCGCCGCGCTGGACATCGAGGTCGAGGTCTTCACCCGGGCGATCTGCTCGGACGACGCGCCCACCGTCGAGCTGGCTCCGGGCGTCCTGGTCCGGCACGTCACCGCCGGCCCGTTCGAGGGGCTGGTCAAGGAGGACCTGCCGGCCCAGCTCTGTGCCTTCACCCACGGTGTGCTCCGGACGGAGGCCGGCCACCGCCCCGGCCACTACGACCTGGTCCACTCGCACTACTGGCTCTCCGGCCAGGTCGGCTGGCTGGCCGCCCAGCGCTGGGGCGTGCCGCTGGTGCACACCATGCACACCATGGCGAAGGTCAAGAACGCCGCGCTGGCCGAGGGGGACACCCCCGAGCCGGCCGCCCGGGTGATCGGCGAGACGCAGGTGGTCGAGGCCGCCGACCGGCTGATCGCCAACACCACCGAGGAGGCCGCCGAGCTGGCCCTGCACTACGCGGCCCGCCCGGACCAGCTGGCCGTCGTCCACCCGGGCGTCAACCTGGACGTCTTCCGCCCGGGCGGCCCGGAGGCGCGCGCCGCCGCGCGGGCCCGGCTCGGCCTGCCGCAGGACGCCGCGGTGCTGCTCTTCGCCGGCCGGATCCAGCCGCTGAAGGCGCCGGACGTGCTGCTCCGTGCGGTCGCTGCGCTGCTGGAGCGGCAGCCGGAGCTGCGCGAGCGGCTGGTGGTGCCCGTGGTCGGCGGTCCGTCCGGCACCGGGCTGGCCAAGCCGGAGAGCCTGCACAAGCTCGCCGCCCAGCTGGGCATCTGCGACGTGGTCCGGTTTCACCCGCCGGTCGGGCAGGCCCAGCTCGCCGAGTGGTACCGCGCGGCGACGGCGCTGGTGATGCCCTCGTACAGCGAGTCCTTCGGGCTGGTCGCGCTGGAGGCGCAGGCCTGCGGGACGCCGGTGGTGGCGGCCGCGGTCGGCGGCCTGCCGGTCGCGGTCCGGGACGGCGTGACCGGCACCCTGGTCCGCGGCCACGACCCGCAGGCCTGGGCACAGGCGCTGAAGCCGTACGTCACCGAGCCGGGCCTGATCGCCCGGCAGGGCGCGGCGGCGGCCCGGCACGCCGCCGGGTTCGGCTGGGACACCGCGGCGGCGACCACCGCCGAGGTGTACGCAGGCAGCCTGGCCCGCCCGGCCGGCCGTCTCGGCGGCTCCCGCCGCCGTCTGGCCTGAGCCCGCCCCGCTTTCGGGTGCCGGTACCGCCGAGTAACGTCACCCCCATGGCAATCCGCACCAAGGACGAGGCCCTGACCCTCCTGCGCGCCGCGCTGGACGACGCCGGGGTGGCCTGGGAGCCGGCCACCACCGACCCGTACACGCTGGTGGCGACCCTCCCGGGCACCCGCAAGCTGAGCACCACCTGTGCGCTCCGGGCCGGCGACCACACCCTCTCGGTGAACGCCTTCGTGATCCGCCGCCCGGACGAGAACCACGAGGCCGTCTACCGGTGGCTGCTGGAGCGCAACACCCGGCTGTACGGCGTCGCCTACGCGATCGACGCGCTCGGCGACGTCTACCTGGCGGGCCGGCTGCCGCTGGAGGCGCTCACCCCGGACGCGGTGGACCGGCTGCTCGGGACGGTGCTGGACAACGCCGACGAGCCGTTCAACACCCTGCTGGAGCTGGGCTTCGCCTCCGCCATCCGGCGCGAGTGGGAGTGGCGGACCAAGCGCGGGGAGTCCACCCGCAACCTGGCCGCCTTCGCCCACCTCGCCGGACCGGCCACCGGGGCCGCGCCCGAGACCGAGGCTGCACCGGCGTCCGGAGCCGTCGCCGAGTAGCCCCGCCGTCGAGGCGCCCCGCCGTCGAACCGCCCGCGTCGGGTTGTACCCGCCGCCGGGCGGCCAGGCCGCCGGTCTTCCCGGCCGCCTGACGGCCCCCGCCGAGCAGCCCCGGGTTCAGCAAGCCGCCGGGGCCGGCTCGGCCTCGGTGTCCGTCTTCCCGGGCGCCACCGCGGTGCTCGCGCCCCCGGCCACCCCCGCCGTCGCCGCGCCCGGCCGCCGCCCGAGCACCACGTACCCGGCCGCCGCGATCGTGCCGCAGACCGCGCAGGCGCCCCACATGGCGCCACCGCCGGCCCGCTCCAGCAGCACCCCGCCGGCCGCCGGCCCGAGGAACGAGGCGAGCGACCAGGAGAGCGAGTACACGCCCTGGTAGCGGCCACGGGCGTGGGTCGGCGACAGCTCGGCGACCAGGCCCATCATGGTCGGCGCGTTCAGGATCTCGCCGATCGTCCAGACCGCGACGGTGAAGGCGTAGAACCAGGCGGACGACCCGGCGAGCGCGGTCAGCCCGAAGCCCCAGCCGATGAACAGCGCGCTGGCGACCAGCAGCGCGGTCCGGTTGCGGTTCTCCATCCACCGCGTGAGCGGGATCTGCAGCAGCACGATGAGCAGCCCGTTGAGGCCGATCACCAGCCCGTACTGGGTGGAGGTGATGCCGGCCCGGCCCATGTCCACGGCGAGTGTGGTGCTGCCCTGCTGGGCGACGAGGGCGAGCAGCAGGTTGAGCGCCACCACCGCCATGAAGCGGGCGTCCCGGAACACCGTGCCGAGCCCGATCGCGGGCTCGCCCGCCTGCGCGGCCGGAGCGTCCGGCCTGGTCTCGGGGATCCGGACGAAGATGACCACCGCGCAGACCAGGGTGGAGAGCGCGTCCAGCAGGAAGAGCGTCAGGTAGCCATGGGTGGCGATCAGGCCGGCGGCCGCCGCGGAGAGGCCGAAGCCGATGTTGATCGCCCAGTAGTTCAGCGAGTAGGCGCGGACGCGGTCCTCGGCGGGCACGATGTCCGCGATGATCGCCGAGGTGGCCGGCCGCGTCGCGTTGTTGCAGAGGCCGACCAGGAAGGCGACCGCGGCGATCGCCACCTGCCCGTCCGTGAAGCCGAGCACCGTCGTGAACAGCGCGGTACCGAGCTGCGCGGCGACCAGCGTCGGCCGCCGTCCGATCCGGTCGGTCAGTACCCCGGCGCCGACTGACGCGATCGCCGAACCGAGGCCGAACAGCGAGGCGACCAGACCCGCGTACGATGCCGAGTAGCCCCGGTCCGCGGTCAGGTAGAGCGCCAGGAACGTGACGACGAACCCGCCGAGCCGGTTGATCAGGGTGCCTGTCCAGAGCCACCAGAACTGCCGGGGCATCCCGCCCATCGTCTCGCTCGCGGCTCTCCGGATTCGGGCGGAGACGGGCAGATCGGGCATGTGGGGGCTCCCGGGCGGCAGGTGTGCCGCTGAGCGGTACCGGCGGGTCCGAACAGCGGCCAGGTAAGTGGCGCAGATCCAGTGCGCACATTACACGTGGGGGGAGGTCCGAACCAGGGGGTTTTTGGGCCTCCACTAAGCTGGGGGCCATGGCTGACACGACGTACCGACTCATCCTCCTCCGCCACGGCGAGAGCCAGTGGAACCAGAAGAACCTGTTCACCGGTTGGGTCGACGTCGACCTCAACGAGAAGGGCGAGAAGGAGGCCGCACGTGGTGGCGAGCTCCTCGCCGCCGAGGGATTCTTCCCCGACGTGGTGCACACCTCGCTGCTGCGCCGTGCGATCCGTACCTCGCAGATCGCCCTGGACAAGGCCGACCGCCACTGGATCCCGGTCAGCCGGAGCTGGCGTCTGAACGAGCGCCACTACGGCGCCCTCCAGGGCAAGGACAAGGCCCAGACGCTGGCCGAGTTCGGCGAGGAGCAGTTCCAGCTCTGGCGCCGCTCGTACGACACCCCGCCGCCGGTGCTGGCCGACGACGCCGAGTACTCGCAGGCCGGTGACGCCCGCTACGCGGACATCCCGAGCGAGCTGCGTCCGCGCACCGAGTGCCTCAAGGACGTCGTCGACCGGATGCTCCCGTACTGGTACGACGCCATCGTCCCGGACCTCGCCGCCGGCAAGACCGTCCTGGTCACCGCCCACGGCAACAGCCTGCGCGCGCTGGTCAAGCACCTCGACGGCATCTCCGACGAGGACATCGCCGGCCTCAACATCCCGACCGGCATCCCGCTGGTCTACGAGCTGGACGCCGACTTCAAGCCGGTCGCCAAGGGCGGCCGCTACCTCGACGCGGACGCCGCCGCCGCCGCCATCGAGGCGGTCAAGAACCAGGGCAAGAAGTAGGCCCGAAGACGAGACGGCCCCACTCCCCGCGTGTGCGGGAGTGGGGCCGTTGCCGTTGCGTCGTCCGACTTGCGCGACCGTCTCCCACGGCGGCCGCGCACCCCGGAACTCCGCCGGGCGCCGGGCTCAGTGCCCGCAGCAGCCTCCGCTGACGCCGCCGCACTGGCAGGGGGCGCCGGACTGGCAGCCGCAGCCGCAGCCCGGACCGCAGCCGCAGCCGGCCGCAAGGACGGGCAGCAGCTTCGGGGCGGGCGGCTCGACGGTGTCGTGTGCCGGGGTCGGTCGAGTCGGGTTTGCCTTCATCGCGCTGGACCCTCCTTGTGAGGGGCACACTTCGGTGCCTACGGCATCGAGTGAAACCGCCGATCGGAGGGAGCGTCAACGGGCGCGCAGTGGTGGGGCGCCCGAAAGGCCGTGCGCCCTCACCACCCCTGTCCGAGGTTTACTCACCCCGCAGGGTGAGCGCCCCACCCGCCGGGTCACTTCCCGGCGGCCTCCGCGGCCTCGGTGGCGGCGACGAACTCGTCCACGTGCTCGCCGGTCACCAGGTACACCACGCGCTTGGCCACCGAGACCGCGTGGTCGGCGAAGCGCTCGTAGTAGCGGCCGACCAGGGTGACGTCGACGGCCGTCTCGATGCCGTGGTGCCAGCGGTCGTCGATCAGGTGCGCGAACAGCTCGCGGTGCAGCGCGTCGATCGCGTCGTCGTCCTGCTCCAGCTCCAGCGCCTTCTCGACGTCCTTGGTGGCGATCACCAGGCCCGCCTTGGCCACCAGCCGCTGGGCGAGCTGGCCCATCTCCAGGACGGTCGCGTGCAGGTCGCGCGGGACGGCCGAGTCGGGGTAGCGCAGCCGCGCGACCTTGGCCACGTGCTGGGCGAGGTCGCCGCAGCGCTCCAGGTCGGCGCTCATCCGCAGCGACGTGACGACGATGCGCAGGTCGGTGGCGACCGGCTGCTGGCGGGCGAGCAGGTCGATCGCCCGGTTCTCCAGCTCGTGGTGCAGGTCGTTGATCTTCCCGTCGGCGGCGATCACGCTCTCCGCCAGCGCCAGGTCCGCGTCGAGGAGTGCGGTGGTGGCTCGGCCCAGCGCCGAACCGGCCAGCCGGGCCATCTCGACCAGGCTGTCGCCGATCGAGTCGAGTTCCTCGTGGTACGCGTCGCGCATGCTCTCTCCTCAGTAGCTGTGTCGGTGGCGGTGCCGACCGGTCGTCCCGTACGACCGTCGGTACGGCGTTCGGGTGACCGCTGCTGGTGGCGCGAATGGTACGCGCCACCGGGGCCGGCGGACGGGTGTTCGGTCCGCCACCCCTCCCACACGGGCTGCGCGGCCAACTCTCGGCCGTCCGGGCGACCACGCACGACCCGTGCGGTGAACCGGCAGCTACGTGAAGGTGAATTCTCGGCAACGCGCGGCCGATCCCTTGATCCGACCCTTGGGGAGTGGCCTGGCTGTGCGCTTAGGCTGGCCGCATGGACGTGAACGTGGCCGCCGCCGCTGCCTGCGCCATAGCCGGGCTCGGCGTCGGCCTCACGGCCTCCATCGCCTTCCGTTGGAGCGAGCGCGAACAGGCCAGGAGCAGACACGGCGGAACCAGCGGCAAGAACCGGCAGCAGGCGCTCGGCGCAGGCACCCACGAGCCCCCGCTTCCCCCGGGGGTCGACACCGTACTCTCCGTGCTCCGATCCTGCGCGATCGTGCTCGGCGAGGGCGACGAGGTGGTCAAGGCCAGCTCGGCGGCGTACGCCATGGGCCTGGTGCGCGGCGGCGCGGTCGCCGTCGACCCGATGCTCGCGCTGGCCCGCGCCACCCGCCGGGACGGCGAGATCCGCCAGGTCGAGCTGGAGGTGCCGCGCCCGGGCACGGCCCGCACCGCCGAGCCCCTCGCGGTGTCCGTACGGGTCGCCCCGCTGGGCTCCCGGCTGGTCCTGGTGCTGGTCGAGGACCAGACCGACCGCCGTCGGGTCGAGGCGGTCCGCCGCGACTTCGTCGCCAACGTCAGCCACGAGCTCAAGACCCCCGTCGGCGCGCTCTCGCTGCTCTCCGAGGCGGTCGCCGACGCGTCCGACGACCCGGAGGCGGTCCAGCGCTTCGCCGGCCGGATGCAGATCGAGGCGACCAGGCTGGCCAGCCTGGTCCAGGAGATCATCGACCTCTCCCGGGTCCAGGACGACCGGCTGATGGTCGACCCGGAGCCGGTCTCGGTGGACGAGCTGATCGCCGAGGCGATCGACCGCTGCCGCCAGCAGGCGGCCGCCAAGCAGATCCTGATCGCGGCCGGCGGCATCGCCGGCCTCTACCTGCACGGCAACCGCGGCCAGCTGGCCGCCGCGCTGGGCAACCTGGTGGAGAACGCGGTCAACTACAGCCCGCCGCGCACCCGCGTGGCGATCGCGACCCGCCGGATCTCCAGCGCCGCCGCCCTCGGCGAGGCCGACGGCGAGCTGATCGAGATCTCGGTCACCGACCAGGGCATCGGCATCTCCGAGAAGGACCGCGAGCGGGTCTTCGAGCGCTTCTACCGCGTCGACCCGGCCCGCTCCCGCCAGACCGGCGGCACCGGCCTCGGCCTCTCCATCGTCAAGCACGTGGCCGCCTCGCACGGCGGCACCGTCTCGGTGTGGAGCGTCGAGGGCCAGGGCTCCACCTTCACCCTGCGCCTGCCTGCCGGGCAGGCGCCCGCGGACCACACGCTCCCCGCCGGGGAGTCCGCGCAACTCCTGTCAGAAACAACCCCCCAGCTTGCCCCGGAGGCCTGATCGTGACCCGAGTACTGGTGGTCGAGGACGAGGAGTCGTTCAGCGACGCCCTGTCGTACATGCTCCGCAAGGAGGGCTTCGAGGTGGCCATCGCCGCCACCGGCCCCGACGCGCTCGAGCAGTTCGAACGGAACGGTGCCGACCTCGTCCTGCTCGACCTGATGCTGCCGGGCCTGCCCGGCACCGAGGTCTGCCGCCAGCTCCGGGTGCGCTCCAACGTCCCGGTGATCATGGTCACCGCCAAGGACAGCGAGATCGACAAGGTCGTCGGCCTGGAGATAGGTGCGGACGACTACGTCACCAAGCCGTACTCCACCCGCGAGCTGGTCGCCCGGATCCGCGCGGTGCTGCGCCGCCGCGGCGAGACCGAGGGCCCCGGTGAGGGCGGCGGTCCGGGTGCGCTGGAGGCGGGCCCGGTCCGGATGGACGTCGACCGCCACGTGGTCACGGTGGACGGCGCCAAGGTGGACCTGCCGCTCAAGGAGTTCGACCTGCTGGAGATGCTGCTGCGCAACGCGGGCCGGGTGCTCACCCGGATGCAGCTGATCGACCGGGTCTGGGGCGCGGACTACGTCGGTGACACCAAGACGCTGGACGTCCACGTGAAGCGCCTGCGGGCGAAGATCGAGCCGGACCCGGGCGCGCCGCGCTACCTGGTGACGGTCCGCGGCCTCGGCTACAAGTTCGAGCCGTAAACCCGGGCCGCACGCGCGGACGCGGGCAGCGGACACGAGCACAGGGGATGCCCCCCTCCGGCAGGTGCCGGAGGGGGGCATCCCCTGTTGTTCAGCCCTGGACGGCCGCGGGTCAGTGGGTCCCGGCGGCCGGCGTGGCGGTACCGGCCGGCGTGGCGGTACCGGCCGGAGCGGCGGCGCCGGACGGTGTGGCGCCCGGGGTGGCCGCCCCGGTGGCGGGGACGGTGGTCGCGGCGGGGGCGGACGGCGAGCCCGCGGGCTTGGACGGGGCGGCCGCCGGGCCGGGGCCCCAGCCCTTGTACAGGCCCGCGTTCGGGCTGACGGCGGCCTCGGTCCCGACCTTCTCGCCGCTCTTGAAGGCGAACTCGGTGGGCGCGTAGCCGCCGACGACCACGGTGGCGGCGGGGACCTTGGCGGACGGGTTGCCGTCGCCACCCAGCAGCACCGTGCCGCCGGCCGGGATGACGAGGGAGCCCACCGGGGCGCCCTTCTCGTCCAGCAGGGCGGCGGCGCTGGTGCCCACGGCGACGGACTGCAGCTCGATCGGCGTCTTCCCGGAGTTGCTGATGTTCACCGTCACGTTGACGGGACCGGTGTACTCACCGGAGGGCTCGTCGCCGGTGACGACGACGATGTTGTTCAGCCGGATGTCGGTGCCCAGCGTCGCCTGGGCGTTGTCGGGCTTGATCTCCAGAGTGTCCGGCGTGTTGCCGGCCGCGCAGGACGACAGCGAGGCGATGGCGAGGGCGGCGATGGCGGCGATGCTGCCGACTCGAAGGCTGCGGCTCACGGCGGCGGCTTCTCCTAGGTCACGTGGCGGGTGGTCGGGTCTCAGATTATCGACCTTGCTTATGCGCTCCTCACGGGGTGGTCCCCGTGTCGCCCGCCGAAGCTGTCCCGGGCGCCCGTACGGCGGCACATCGCCGTGTCCAGGTCAAAATCGACCAAGATCGGATCACGATCGGGAAACGGCCCGATAAACGGTGAAAACTCAAGATCCAATCACGGTGTCGGGAGTGTTGCCGCAGGTTTCGGTGGGCGCCGGAACCGCCTCCGACCTGCGGTAAGCCCCCGTCGAACACCGGTCGCAGCACGTCATGGGGGTCCTTGTCAAGCCCCGAGACCCGCCCTGACCTGCGAAAACGCCCTTCGGGTGCGCCGAAAAGCGTGTTATTCTGGAAAGCCACGGAAGGGGTCCTGTCACATGACGTTCAAGGTTGGCGACACGGTGGTCTACCCCCATCACGGGGCCGCGCTGATCGAGGCCATCGAAATTCGCCAGATCAAAGGTGTGGACAAGACCTACCTGGTGCTCAAGGTGCAGCAGGGAGACCTGACGCTCCGCGTGCCCGCCGAGAACGCGGAGTTCGTCGGCGTGCGCGATGTGGTCGGCCAGGAGGGTCTGGACCGGGTCTTCGAGGTGCTCCGCGCACCGTACACCGAAGAGCCGACCAACTGGTCCCGTCGCTACAAGGCGAACCTGGAGAAGCTCGCCTCGGGTGACGTTATCAAGGTCGCCGAGGTTGTGCGCGATCTCTGGCGTCGCGAGCGCGAGCGCGGTCTGTCGGCCGGCGAGAAGCGCATGCTCGCCAAGGCACGCCAGATTCTCGTCAGCGAGCTCGCGCTGGCCGAGAACACCAACGAGGACAAGGCGGAGACGCTGCTCGACGAGGTGCTCGCCTCGTAGTGCAGTCGGGCTGCCGCCCACCGCTCACAGCGCCCGATGCCGGCGCGCCGCTCCCCGGACGAACCGTCCTGGAGTGGTGCAGTGGCACTTCGGGCGCTGAGGCGTGTCCGGACGACGCCCCCTCACCCGAGCCGGCCGGTCCCGGGTCTGCATGACCGTTCTGCGCGTACTGCTTCTGCGTGTGCCGCGGTGCGTGTTCGGCGGGCGGGGGACCATGGTGCTTTCGGAAGGGGTCCGGACGCCCGTCGTGCACGCGGTCGTCGTGCACGCCATGGCCATACCCACTTCGCCGAAGGAGTGAAACCTGAACGCCGCAGCAGCAGTTGCAGCAGCAGTGGTGCCCGCCGCGGGACGCGGTGAGCGGCTGGGGCCCGGAGCCCCCAAGGCCCTGCGGGAACTGGGCGGGGTGCCGCTCCTGGTGCACGCAGTGAGGGCGCTCGCCCGCAGCCGGGCGGTCGGCCTGGTCGTGGTCGCCGCGCCGGCCGACGGGGTCGCCGAGGTGGCCGGCCTGCTCGACAGCCACGGGCTGGACGGCAAGGACGTCCGGGTGGTGGCCGGCGGGGCGACCCGCCAGGAGTCGGTCCGGCTCGGTCTCGCCGCCATCCCGCCCGAGGTGGAGATCGTCCTGGTGCACGACGCGGCCCGGCCGCTCGTCCCGGTCGAGGTGGTGGACGCGGTCGCGGCCGCCGTCCGGTCCGGGGCCGAGGCCGTGGTGCCCGCGGTCCCGCTGGCCGACACCGTCAAGCGGGTCGAGCCCAACCCGGGCGGGCCCGAGCCGGTGCTCGACACGCCCGACCGCGCCACCCTGCGGGCGGTCCAGACGCCCCAGGGCTTCCGCCGGGAGACGCTGGCCGGGGTGCACGCCAAGGCGCTGACCGAGGAGGCCGAGGGCGGCCTGCCGCCGGTCACCGACGACGCCGGCCTGGTGGAGCGCTTCGGCGGCCGGGTGGTGGTGGTGCCCGGCCACGAGGAGGCGTTCAAGGTGACCCGTCCGCTGGACCTCGTGCTCGCCGAGGCCGTACTCGCCCGCCGGAGGGCATCCGATGGCTACTGATCCGACGACGGCCGCTGGGCCCTCCGTACCGCTGATCCCCCGGGTGGGCATCGGCACCGACGTGCACGCCTTCGAGGCCGGCCGGCCGCTCTGGGTCGCCGGGCTGGAGTGGCCGGGCGCCGAGTACGGCCTGGCCGGGCACTCGGACGCCGACGTGGCCGCGCACGCCTCCTGTGACGCGCTGTTCTCGGCCGCCGGGATCGGCGACCTGGGCGCGCACTTCGGCACCGACCGGCCTGAGTGGTCGGGCGCCTCCGGCGTCACGCTGCTCAAGGAGGCGGCCCGGCTGGTGCGCGAGGCCGGCTTCGAGATCGGCAACGTCTCCGTCCAGGTGATCGGCGTCCGGCCGAAGATCGGCAAGCGCCGGGACGAGGCCCAGGCCGCGCTCTCGGCGGCGGTCGGCGCGCCCGTCTCGGTCTCGGGCACCACCACCGACGGCCTGGGCCTCACCGGCCGGGCCGAGGGCCTGGCGGCGATCGCCACCGCCCTGGTGTACGAGCGGCGCTGAGGGGCCCGGCGGGCCGGGGGCCCGGCCCGCCGGGCGTCGTCGGCCGGGCGCAGGGTCCCTTCCGGGGACACCCGGAGATGAGGGGTCCGTTCCGGGGACACCCTGAGGTTGACGGGTGTTCAGGACGCCTTGCCGGGGCGGGAGTCGCTACGGTTCGGTGCGGGCCCCTCGGCAGGGGCCTCCCGTACGCCGCTTGACGAGAAGAGGTCCCGATGACCGCGCATCTCTCCGACCGGGCCAAGGCCCTGATCGACGGCAAGAGCTTCGCCGTCGTTTCCACGATCCAGCCCGACGGAAGCCCCCAGTCCTCCGTGGTCTGGGTGAAGCGGGACGGCGACGACGTCCTGTTCTCCACCGTCGAGGGCCGCCGCAAGCACCTCAACCTGCTGAAGGACCCGCGGATCTCCCTGGTGGTCAACCCTCCGGAGAGCCCGTACTCCTACCTGGAGGTGCGCGGCGAGGTCACGCTCACCCGGGAGGGCGGCCGGGAGCTGATCGACGAGCTGGCGCACAAGTACCGCGGTGAGAAGGTCTACCGCTTCGACGGCCCGGACGATGTGCGGGTGGTCGTGCGGATCGCCCCGCGCAAGGTGGTCGGCAACCTCTGAGCGGCCGGTCCGGCGGTCCGGCCCGGAGGGGGCGCCTCCACCAAGTCACGGAGAAGAAACGGCGCAGCCGCGGTATTGACATTCGAGAATGTCGCGGGGCACCCCCTGCTGCCCACTACGCTTGACGCTGTGAGCATTCGCCTGTACGACACCAGCACCCGCCAGGTACGCGACTTCGTCCCGCTTGTACCGGGTTGTGTCTCGATCTACCTGTGCGGCGCTACCGTCCAGTCGGCGCCTCACATCGGGCACATCCGGTCCGGCCTCAACTTCGACATCATGCAGCGGTGGTTCGCCTACCGCGGCTACCAGGTGACCTTCGCCCGGAACGTCACCGACATCGACGACAAGGTGATCGCCAAGGAGCGCCAGCTCGGCACCCCGTGGTGGCAGATCGCCTACGAGAACGAGCGCGCCTTCAACGACGGCTACTCGGCCCTGGGCTGCCTGCCGCCGACCGTCGAGCCGCGGGCGACCGGGCACGTCCCCGAGATGATCGAGATGATGCAGACGCTCATCGCGAAGGGGCACGCCTACGCGGCCGACGGCAACGTCTACTTCGACGTGAAGTCGTACCCCGAGTACCTCGCGCTCTCCAACCAGAAGCTGGCGGACCTCCGCCAGCCCGCGGGCGAGGGCGAGACCGGCAAGCGCGACCCGCGCGACTTCGCGATGTGGAAGGCCACCAAGCCCGGTGAGCCGAGCTGGGACACCCCGTGGGGCCGCGGCCGCCCGGGCTGGCACCTGGAGTGCTCGGCGATGGCCCACAAGTACCTCGGCGCGGCCTTCGACGTGCACGGCGGCGGGCTGGACCTGATCTTCCCGCACCACGAGAACGAGATCGCCCAGTCCAAGGCGTACGGCGACGACTTCGCGAACTTCTGGGTGCACAACGCCTGGGTCACCATGGCCGGTGAGAAGATGAGCAAGTCGCTGGGCAACTCGGTGCTGGTCTCCGAGATGGTCCAGCGCTGGCGGCCGATCGTGCTCCGCTACTACCTGGCCGCCCCGCACTACCGCTCGATGATCGAGTACAGCGAGGAGTCGCTGCGCGAGGCCGAGGCCGGCTTCGGCCGGATCGAGGGCTTCGTCCAGCGGACCGTCGAACGCTGCGGGCCGGTCGACGCGGCGCCCGAGGTGCCGCCGGCCTTCGCCGAGGCGATGGACGACGACCTGGGCGTTCCGCAGGCGCTGGCCATCGTGCACACCGCCGTCCGCCAGGGCAACAGCGCCCTCACCGCGGACGACAAGGAGAACGCGGTGGCGCGTCTGGCCGAGGTCCGTGCGATGCTCGGAGTGTTGGGTCTCGATCCGCTCGACCCGCACTGGGCCGGGGCGGAGCGCGGTGACGACCTGCACGGCGTGGTCGATTCGCTGGTCCGGATGGTCCTGGAGCAGCGGCAGGCGGCCCGGGCCCGCAAGGACTTCGCCACCGCGGACGCCATCCGCGACCAGCTCGGCGTGGCCGGGCTGGCGATCGAGGACACCCCGTCCGGCCCGCGCTGGACGATCAACAGCCAGTAACCCCATCTGACGATCGGGGTGAGGGTGGGCCGTACCGGACCGGTGCGGCCCTCCCGCATGACGTAGCGCATGCCGTCGGCCGGCTCCGGTTTCCACCGGGCGGCCGGGCATGCCGGACAGACAGGAAGTACAGCCATGGCCGGCAACAGTGCACGCAGGAACCGTCGCAACCCCGGATCGAAGAAGGGCGCGAGTGTCGGTACCGGCGGCCACAGCCGGAAGGCGCTCCAGGGCAAGGGCCCGACCCCTCCCGGCGCGGAGCGCAAGGGCCACCCGAAGCAGCGCCAGGCCAACGCCGCGCTGAAGCGCGAGCGGGACGCCAAGGCCCGGGCCGGCATGCGCCGGGCCGGCGCCGGCGGCCGGGGCGGCCGCGGCGGCGCCGGTGCCGCCGAGCTGGTGTTCGGCCGCAACTCGGTGGTCGAGGCCCTGCAGGGCGGTGTTCCGGCCACGGCGCTGTACGTCATGCAGTTCATCGACACCGACGACCGGGTCCGCGACGCCTTCCAGGCCGCCAACGACCGCGGCATCCCGCTGATGGAGGCCCCGCGGCCCCAGCTGGACCAGATGACCGGCGGCATGAACCACCAGGGCCTGGTGCTCCAGGTCCCGCCGTACGAGTACGCGCACCCCGAGGACCTGCTGGCCGACGCCGCCGACGCCGGTGAGGACGCGCTGATCATGGCGCTGGACGGCGTCACCGACTCGCGCAACCTGGGCGCCGTGGTCCGCTCCGCCGCCGCCTTCGGCGCGCACGGCGTGGTCATCCCCGAGCGCCGGGCGGCCGGCATGACCGCCGGTGCCTGGAAGACCTCCTCCGGTGCCGCGGCGCGGCTGCCCGTCGCCCGCGCCACCAACCTGACCCGGGCGCTGGAGGCGTACCAGAAGGCCGGCCTGATGGTGGTCGGTCTGGCCGCCGACGGGGAGGCCGAGGTCGGCGACCTGGAGGCGCTGTCCGGCCCGGTCGTGATCGTCGCGGGCAGCGAGGGCAAGGGCCTGTCCCGGCTCGTCTCGGAGACCTGCGACATCCGGGTGCGGATCCCGATGCCGGGTGCCACCGAGTCGCTGAACGCCGGCGTCGCCGCGGGCATCGTGCTGTACGAGGCCGCGCGCCTGCGCAGCAAGGTCGGCTGAGGCGGGCTCTCGGCCCAGCACAGGCGAGGCGCGCGGCGCAGGCGATCTTCCGAAATTTCCGCAGCGCGTCCGCAATCCGGGTGAAAGCGATCGGGCCCGACCGGGCCCGATCGCTTTTCTCATGATCACTTCAAGTGGGCGCCGGATATCCACTCGCGAGAGTGTCCTAACCGGGTGTCACCCGGTTAGACGGGTGTGGACACCAGAACACCTCGGCGCCCCCTCCTGGGCGGCGGCAGCACCGGGATAGACGCGGGCCCCGGCCTCAACACCGTCAAGGTGCCGTCCGACCCCGCGCGCCTCAGCAGCACCCAGGCGAGCTTCCGGCTCCGGCTCGGCACCCCGGTGGCGCCGCTGATCGAGGCCCCGGCCGGACTGCTGTCCACCGGCGCCGCGTTCGGCGACCCGTACGCCACCCAGGGCCTGATCCGACGTCCGCTGGTCACCCCGCAGGTCGTCGTACCCGCCTCCGCCGTGCCGGCGTTCGCAGGGGCCGGCGGCGCCGGTGCGCCGCGCCGCAAGGGCCGGGTCACCGCCGTCACCTGGACCGGGCAGGCGCCCCCCGGGGACCTCGCGGCCACCCAGCTGCTGGACGCCGTCCGGCTCACCGGCGTGCCCGCGCCGGCCGGGGTCGGCAGGCGCGGCATGGGCGACGGAGACCCGGCCGACTACGACACCCAGGTGATCCCGCCGTACGCGGGCGCCCGGACCGTCCCGCGCCAGCCGCGCGAGGGCGGCGGGACGGCCACCGAGGCCGGCGTCGGCCCGGTCGGCGTGCCGCAGGGCTGGACGCCCAGCGGCGAGCTGCCCGAGGTCTCGGCCGCGTCCGCCGAGGGCAGGCAGCCCTGGTACCCCGGCCGCCGGGTCGACCTCGGCCTGGTGCTGCTGCCGCTGCGCGCCGTGCTGGGCTCGCTCTCCGTCTACGCCGGGTTCAGCAAGCTCTGCGACCCGGTGTACTTCGACGGCGGCGAGCGCGGCTCGATGATGCGCTGGCTCTCCTCGCTGCACCCGTGGAAGGTCGCCGAGCCGCTGCTGTCCTTCGCGATGGCGCACCCGGTGGGCTCGGGCCTGGTGGTGTCGTTCACCGAGATCGTGGTGGGCGTGCTGACCCTCCTCGGCCTCTGGCAGCGGCTCGCGGCCGGGGCGGCGATGCTGCTCTCCGCCGCGCTGCTCTTCACCGTCAGCTGGCGGTCCGTGCCGGTCTACGACACGCCCGACCTGATCTTCCTGGCGGCCTGGAGCCCGCTGCTGATCGCCGGAGCGCCGTACGCCTCGCTGGACGGGCGGCTCAACCTGGAGGCCTGGCGCCGGTACGGCTCCGGCGCACCGGGGGCGCTGCGCCGCCGGGTGCTGCGGCGTGGCGCCGTGGTCACCACGGTGGTGGTCGGCCTGACCCTGGTGCTCGGGTCGATGCTGGGCGCCGCGGTCCGCACCGGCGGCCGTCCGCACCCCGCGCCGTCCCGGCCGGGCATCGACTACGGCACGCCGGTCTGGCCGAGCGGCGGGCCGTCCGTGGCGCCCGGCGGGCAGGGCCCGTCCACCTCGCCCTCGCCCGTCCCCTCCCGGCCCGCCTCGCCGACGCCGAGTGCGTCCGCGCCGCCGACCCCGACCCCGGCCTCGGCCTCGCCGAAGGCCGCGACGGCCACCCCGAGCGGCAAGGCGCGGTCGACCAAGCCCGAGACCGGCGGTACCGGCTCGGCGCCGTCGGCGGCACCGTCGGCCGCCGCGCCGGCCGGCTCGTCCCCCGCGCAGCGCACCACACCGGCGTCGGGCGGTTCGGGGACGGCGCCCAAGCCCAGCCAGAGCACCGGCTCCGGTTCGGGCCTGCTGGGCGGGGTGCTGGGCAGCGGGCCGCTGTCCGAGCTGTCCGGCGGCGGCGCCCGCAGTCCGCGACCGGGGTCGCCGACGTCGACCTGACGGACCGTCCGGTCGCTCGGGGGCTCCGGCCCCTCAGGGGCCGGGGAACGGATCGGCCGGGTGCTCCGTGGGGGAGCACCCGGCCGATTGCCGTGCGGTGGCCGCTCCCGATCCACGCGGGGCCGCCCATGGCCGTGCGGTGGCCGCCCTGCGGCCTCCTGAGGGCCCTCGGGGAGAGCGTCTAGCCGGGAGTGCGGCCCGCCCCCGCGGCGAGCTCCTTGGCCGCCTCGGTGAGGTCCTTCGCGGTGTCGATGGCACGCCAGTAGACGCCTTGCGGCAGCTGGTACCCGGCCAGTCGCTTGCCGCGGGCCAGCTGCGGGAACGTGGTGCGCTCGTGGTCGCCGACGTCCGGCAGCAGCTCGGCGAACTCCGGACTGAACACGTACAGCCCGGCGTTGATGAGGAACGGCGAGGGGGGGGCCTCGATGAAGTCCAGCACGTTGCCGAACTGGTCGGTCTCCACCGCGCCCCACGGAATCCGCGGCCGGGCCAGCGCGAGGGTCGCGACGGCGCCCCGCTCGTGGTGGAAGGCGGCCATGTCGCGCAGGCTGAACCTGGTCCAGATGTCGCCGTTGGTGGCGTACCAGGGCTCGCCCGGCCGGGGCAGCGCCTTGGCCGCGTACTTCAGACCGCCGCCGCGTCCGAGCGGCTCGGCCTCGACGACGGTGCGGACCCGCAGCGGCAGGTCGGCCTTGTCGAGCCACTCCTCCAGCACGTCGGCCAGGTGCCCGCAGGAGATCACCGCGTCGGTGACGCCCTCGGAGGCGAGCCAGGCCAGCTGGTGCCCCAGGATCGGCGTGCCCGTCCCCGGGATCTCGACCAACGGCTTCGGGCGGTCGTCCGTGTAGGGCCGCAGCCGGGAGCCCTGGCCGCCGGCCAGGATGACGGCCTGGGTGACGACGGTCTGCTGGGGCGTGGGAGGCTGCGGCGCCTGCGGGGGCGTGGTGTCAGCGGTCATGGCTGCACAATAGGCGCGCGTCGGTGGCGGCCCACAGTGGCAGGGGGGTCAGCCGGTGATTCCCGAGGCGAACGAGCCGTCACAGACCGGGCGGGCGAAGGAGCGGGCCCGCTGGGCGTCCCCCTGGTACTTGCGTACCGCCGCCTTGCCCAGCTCGGTGGCGAGCGTGCTGCAGTACGGCGTCAGCGCCGGCTGCTCGCGCATCGAGCGCTCCAGCAGGTCCAGCGCGGTGCCCGGGTTGTGCGCGCGCAGCTCGTCCAGCAGGGCGACGCGTAGCGCGTCCTGCGGGTCGAGCCCCTCCGGCGCCTTGCCGGTGGACGCCCGGCCGATGCCGGCGCCGTCCCCGCTGGACGCCGCCACCACCTGCTGGTCCAGGCCCGTCGGCGGAGCCCACGGCACCCTGGTCACGGCGAGGGTGCCCGTGGTCACCAGGACGACGGGCAGAGTGAGGGCGATGGTCTGGCCGATACGGCGAACAAGCTGCTTCACGCTCAGGAGAGTAGCGCCGGGTAGGGGCCGGATCGCCCTCCGTTACACCATCGAGTGACGCGGTGTCCCGGTTCGTCCCTTCACCGTGTTGACGAAGGCCGGTTGACGGCGGAGCCCCGCCGGACCGCGATGGTCCGACGGGGCTCCGTCCTGCGCTGCTCCGCGCCCGGGCCCCACGTCCTCGGGCAGTGGGGCGCCGGGTCGCTCAGTTGCTCAGGCGGGCGCCGGAGCTGGTGGAGAACACGTGGGTCTCGTCGGCGATCGGCACGACGTGGATGGTCTCGCCGCGCGCCGGGATCTGGCGGCCGTGCACGCGGACGACCAGGTCCTTGTCCTCGCCGCCGATCTTGGTGGTGCCGTAGACGAAGCCGTCCGAGCCGAGCTCCTCGACCACGTTGACGGTGACGGCGACGCCCTCGATGCCGCCGCTCGGGACGATCTCGAAGTGCTCCGGGCGGATGCCGACGGTCACGGTCTTGTCGGTGCCGGCGCCGGCGAGGTCCTCGCGGGAGATGTTGACGACCGAGCCGCCGAACTTCACGCCGCCGTCGACCAGCGGCACCTCGACCAGGTTCATCGCGGGCGAGCCGATGAAGCCGGCCACGAAGAGGTTGGCGGGCCGGTCGTACATGTTGCGGGGGGTGTCGACCTGCTGGAGCAGGCCGTCCTTGAGCACCGCGACCCGGTCGCCCATGGTGAGCGCCTCGGTCTGGTCGTGGGTGACGTACACGGTGGTGATGCCCAGGCGGCGCTGGAGGCCGGCGATCTGGGTGCGGGTCGAGACGCGGAGCTTGGCGTCCAGGTTCGACAGCGGCTCGTCCATCAGGAAGACCTGCGGCTCGCGGACGATCGCGCGGCCCATCGCGACACGCTGGCGCTGACCGCCGGAGAGCGCCTTCGGCTTGCGGTCCAGCAGCGCGGTGAGGTCCAGGATCTTCCCGGCCTCCTCGACCTTGGCCCGGATCTCCGTCTTGTTGACGCCCGCGATCTTGAGCGCGAAGCCCATGTTCTCCGCGACGGTCATGTGCGGGTACAGCGCGTAGTTCTGGAACACCATCGCGATGTCCCGGTCCTTCGGCGGCAGGTGCGTCACGTCGCGGTCGCCGATGCGGATCGCGCCGCTGTTGACGTCCTCCAGGCCTGCCAGCATGCGCAGGCTGGTCGACTTGCCGCAGCCCGAGGGGCCGACCAGGACGAGGAACTCCCCGTCCGCGATGTCCAGGTCCAGCGCGTCCACGGAGGGCTTGTCGGCCCCGGGGTAGACACGGGTCGCCTTGTCGTACGTCACAGAAGCCATGGCTGTGCTCTCCTTCACCGGCAGGAACGTGCCGGACGATCCGAGTAAAGGGTGGATGTCGCGTCGCCGCCCAGTGGTCTGAACCACTGAACACGGCGACTCCAGGCGACGCTACCTGCGCCTTCGCCGCTTGTCAGCCCCCGGCCACCCGATTTCGGCATCGGTTCCATCACGCCCGCCCACCCCGCCCCGCCCGGGCCCCGCCCGGCCCATCCCCCGGATATGCCACCACCGCCCGACCCCCGCCCGGTAGACTGCCCCCGGTGCCGCCGTGACCATGTCGCGGACGGTCACCATGCCTCCTTAGCTCAGTTGGCCAGAGCACCGCTCTTGTAAAGCGGGGGTCGTCGGTTCGAACCCGACAGGGGGCTCAGCGTCTGAGCAGCGCAGAACGCCCCGAGCCGGGATCCGGTTCGGGGCGTTCTTGCTGGTGGAGTCCACAAAGGGTCCACAACGCTGTGGTGAGTCGGCGGGCGGGCGCTGATGTCGATCCGCGCGGCGGTGGGGCGCCTAGTCGGCTTGTGCCACGGGCGTGCCAGAAGCCGCCGGCGGGTCGTCCTTGCCGAGGGCCCGGCGGACTGCCTCGCCCATGCGGTCCGCGATGGCGCGGTCACGGTCGCTGGTCATGTGCTGGTAGATCAACGCGGCCCGGGTGGTGCTGTGGCCCATCCTGGTCATGAGTTCGCGGGTGCTGGCCCCGTTCTGCGACGCCAGGGTGTTGCCGGTGTGGCGTAGATCGTGGAAGTGCACGTCGCCGGAGATTCCGGCCTTGACCTTCGCCGCCGTCCAGTCGTCCCGGAAGTTGCTCCGGCGAAGCCGACCACCGCGGGGCCCGACGAAGAACCCGCCATCCTGGCCCTTGGCGGCGTGGCGCTCCAAGTGGTGCTCCAGGTCGGCCACGATCACGACGGGGAAGGCCACCGGGCGGAAGCCGGCGCGACTTTTGGGTGCCTTGGTGATCAGCTTGCCGCTGTTCAGCTCGGCCTGATTGCGGCGGACCCAGAGGACACGGGCGTCCAGATCCACGTCCCGCCGGCGGAGCGCGGCCAACTCGCCGAGGCGCAGCGTGGTGAAGGCGGTCAGCAGCACGAGAGCCCGCCATTGCGGCTGAATCGCGGCGGCGACGGCGTACACCTCGGGGATGGTCAGCACCGGCCGTTCCGGCACGTCGTAGGTGTCGGCGCCCTTGATTCGGCAGGGATTCCGGGTGATCATCTCGTCATCGACGGCGGTCGTCATCATGCTGCGCAGGAGCTGATACGCCTTGACGACGGTCGGTTCACCAACGCCCGCTTCCAGGAGCTTCGTTCGCCAGGTGCGCACCCGGGGAGCCGTGATCTCCGAGACGAACCGCTCACCAAACGTCGGCTTGAGGTGCAGGCGGAGAACGCCTTCGTACCGCTCCTTGGTGGTGGCTTCCAACTTGCGTTCCTTGAGCCAGTCTTCGGCGAATGGGCCGAACTTCACCTTGCCCGCGTCCGGGTCGGTCCACTTGTCGGTGACGATGCTCGCCTCGATCACGGAGAGCGCGACCTCGGCATCCGTCTTGGTCTCGTACGTCTCCTCGGCGGGGCGAAGCTGGCCGGTCAGCGGGTCGGGGTAACGAACCTGCCAGCGGCCGGACTTCAGTTGGCGAACGGAGCCGAAGCGGCGTCGGTTGCCCTTGATGTTGGCCATCACGCCACCTTCCGCAGAGATCGACGGTGGACGGTCACAGGCTGAACGGTCCGCTCGGCGATGAACTCGGCGACAGCGGAGGCCGGGACGCGCACGTGGCGGCCGACCTTGACGAAGGCGATACGTCGCTCGGCGATGAGCCGGCGGGGGAACCGCTCAGTGGTGCCGAGCAGTTCCGCTACTTGGGCGGCGGTCAGCAGCGGATCAAGCATGGGTGGGTTCTCCTTCCGTGCCGGGTGCGGGTTGGATGGCGGCCGCGAGCCAGGATTCGCCCCGGGTGAGGCCTCGGCCGGCGAAGGCCCAGTGGGCGAGGACGAGTGTGGTTTCGTCGGCGGCCGGGGCGTCGGGACCGTGGAGGCGTTCGAGGGTCTGGGCACGGCGCCAAGCGGTGCGGGCGTCGCGGAGCGCGCCGAGGGTGGTCGAGTACCGGCGGGTCTTGGTGGAGAAGTGGCCGCGGAAGCCGAGCATGTGTGCCCAGGCCCGGAGGCGGAGTTCGCCGAGTTCAGGGCGGGCGCCGAGCTTCCAGCAGGTTCGGATGAGCCGGCGGGCGTGCTCGGGGATGTCGTGCTGGGCGATCTCGGCGAGCAGGCGCACGGGGCGGTCGAGGGTGCCGGTTGCGGTCTCGGCGCCCTTGGTTGCGTACTTGGCGATGTAGGCCGCGACGGCCCGTTCTGTGATCGGGATGGGCCCGGTGAAGTCGGCGGCGCGGATCGTGCGGATGTCGAGCTGCCGGCCGAAGGCGAAGCGGTGCTGTCGACCGTCGAGGATCGGGCCGGGTATTTCGGTCCGGCGGACGGCGGCGCGGATCGCGTCGGCCAGCAGCCCTGCCGAGGCCCAGGCCGGCGGAGGGCTGTCGCCGCCCTCGGGGCCGTCGAGGCGGATCACGCCGTGGAAGTGGATCGCGCCGCGCTTCTGGTACTCGGCGACCTTGCCGAACGAGACTCGGGCGAACTCCTTGAACTCGCGCTGCGTCAGACCGGCCCGCTTGGCGAGTTCTCGGCGGAGGTTGATCGAGAAGCGCGCCCAGATCTTGCCCGCGTGGGCGTTCCACAGGACGGCGCCTTCGTAGTCGTACCTCTCGGCGTCGAGCGGCGAGCCGAGCGCCGGATCGTCGGCGACGTGGGCGGTCCCGCAGTGGCAGCGGCCGGAGGCGGGCCGGTTGTGAACAGGGCCGAAGGACGGGGCAGTGAAGGTGGCGAAGACCCGGGGGTGCGTGGTGACGGTGTCCGGGGTGCCCTTGCCGCCGACAAGTCCGGCGTTGATCAGGTGGTACGTGTCCCGGCGGTACGTCTCGGCGCAGGACGGGCAGCGGGTGGTACGGCGGTTGCCGCAGCGGACGAGGAGGTTCCCGGTGGGCAGGTCGACGGAGTCCAGGTGGTGGAGTACTTTCCCAGTCGCCTCGTTGATCTCGGTGCGCCAGCCGTCGAGCCGAATGGGCGAGGTGCAGCCGGCGAGGCCGGAGAGCTGGCGCATCAGGTCGGGCATGATGCCGAGCTGGGCGAGGCCGAGGAGGTCGGCGACCGGGACGGGGGCAGTAGCGGTCATAGTGGTTCACCTTCAACGCGGGAGTGGAGCCCCGGAGCCAGAGCAGGCTCCGGGGCTGTGATCTGGCGATTGGATGCCTTGAGGTCAGGTCACCCGGCGTTGCGGCGTCGCTTGCTGTACCCCCACCGCTCGTATTCGGCGGCAAGGTGGTCTTCCCGGTCGGCGGCGTTGCGATAGCGGATCGTGGCGTCAACGATCTGCTCGTCATTGCCGTGGTTTGCGGCCTTGGCAGCGCTCTGCCACGCCCCTCGCCTGTCGTTGGACGCGTCCTTCCACGCCTTGAATGCCTGAGTTGCGCGGAGCTCCGTCGCGTCGCGCACGTAGCGCTCTTCCGGGGTCTCACTCTGCTTGCGCTTGAACAGTCCCATGACGGGTCGTCCTTTCTTAAAGAGGTGGTTACTGCTGAGTGGTGGGCTTCTGGTGCTTGTCGAGCCACTCCTCGGCGCACACCTTGTGGACGGGCTTGCCGAGGTCGGAGCGGAGGTTGGTGGGCTTGTCGCAGATGCCGCAGGGGGCGGGCTTCTTGGCCCAGTGCCGGGAGTGACGCCAGTCGAGGAGAGCCATGTCAGATGGCGTTCGCGGTGGTGGCCAGCGGGCGGGCGACGGTGCCGGTGCCCCGGCAGGTGGGGCAGTTGACCGGGACCGTGGCGCGGGAGCCGTCACGCAGGCGCATGCCGGTGGCGATGTGCGCCGTGGCGTGACCCGAGCAGGTCGGACAGATTCGGGTCGGGGCGTGGCTGTGCTGGGGCATGATGGTGCTCTCCTTCGTGGGCTTCGGTTCGGGAAGGGGTTGCGGCCCCGGGGCGGCGGGATGCTTGGCGGCGTGTTGCCGCACCGGGGCCGGTCTTGAGATCAGCGGCGGCGGGAGGTACGGCCGTCGCGCTTGTGCGCGTACATGTCCCGGTCGGCGCCGGCGAGCGCGTCCGTGAGCGAGGCGACCGGCAGCGCGGCGGCGGGACAGATGCCCACTGAGGCGGAGGCCGGGAGCATGAAACCGGCGTATGGAACCGGCTGGTGGAGCACCCTTCGCAGATCGGACAGGCGGTCGGGGCCGTCCAGGACGACGGCGGCGAACTCGTCCCCGCCGAGGCGCGCGGCGATGCCGGAGCGACCGCACCAGGCAGCGAGGCGTTCAGCGGTGGCAGTGAGTACCGCATCGCCGGCGGCGTGGCCGTGGGTGTCGTTGGTGACCTTGAAGTCGTCCAGGTCGATCAGCAGCACCGAGGCCCGGGCGGGGTAGTGCTCAACCAGCTGGTGGGCGCGGGCGGTGAAGCCGTCGCGGGTGTGGAGCCCGGTGAGCGGGTCGCGGCGGGCGGTGGCCAGGCGGCGGTTCAGCCAGAGGCCGTGAGTGGTCCATCCGATCAGCGGTGCACCGGCGGCAAAGATCGTGGGCAGATCCATGAGCGGTCCTTCGTGATGGGCGGTGGAAGGGTTGCGATCTCCGGAGCGGCGGGATGCTGGCGGCGTGTTGGCCGTTCCCGGAGAGGTCAGAGGCCCAGCGAGTGGGCGCGGGCGGCGGCGCGGTCGAGCAGATGATGGATGTCGGCCTGCCGGGTGGTGGGGCGGTCGTTGAACTCGTCCGGGGAGCGCACGGGGCGGCCGGTGGCGTGCAGGACCTCCATGACCTGCACCCGGGCCGTTTGGACGGTGGCCGGCGTGCCGTAGCCGTGGACGAGGACGGCGGTCTGGGCACCGAGGAGGCAGACGCGGCCGGCGGAATCCCACATGGCGCCCTGGAGCCAGCCGGCGGCGACGATGTACCGGGAGGCGAGCCGCAGGTGATCGGCGGCGGTCACCGGGACCGGACGGGCCGGGCGGCGGGTGAGCCGGTCGAGCAGGGTGGCGCGCGGGACCGGGGAGCCGGCGTTCCAGGGCTGGACGGTGGAGCCGAGGGGCGAGATGTACGGGACCGGGATGCGGACCAGGGTGGGCAGCGTGGCCAAGTACGCCTCGATCTCGGCGACCAGGCCGGAGCCTTCGGCCGTTACCAGGGGCGGCAGGCTCAGGAGCTTGGTGTTCATGTGGAACTCTCCTGTGTGAATGGCTACTTGGTGCCGGTTTTGTTGATGACATTCACGCCGTCACGGGTGGTGTTGTCGATCAGCGGGGCGGCCGAGGATCCGGCGAGGTAGAAGCCGAGGAGGACGAGCGCGGCGACGGCCCACCAGCGCAGGCGGAGGTTCCGCACGATGAACCAGGCGACGAGGGCGAGCATGGGGAGGAGGGGCAGCGAGATGTTCATCGGGCCGTTCCTTTAGGCGAGTTCGGCGACGAGGGCCGAGGCGAGCGGGTCTTTGATGCCGAGCCGGGTGCGGAGCGTGGCGGCGTCGATCGGGTTGCCCGTGCGGGTGCGGTGGTCGTCGGCGACCTTCCGGGCGTGGTCGAGGAGGAAGGACGGGACGGCCGGAGCCGCAGCGGGAACCGGGACTGCTACCGGGGCCGGATTCGGGTCCGGCGCGGGAGCCGGGGCGATCTCCGGGACGGGCGGCGGAGGAAGGGCCGGTGTCGGCTCGGACACCATCTCGACGTCCGCGGAGTAGAGCGGCAGCAGGTCGTCGGCCTCGGTGTCGTCCTGCTCCGGTTCGGCCGGTACGGCGTCCGGCGTGGGCGCGGTGGTCGAGTGGGCGAGCAGGGTCCCGCCGAGGAATGCGGCGGCGGGCCAGCCGGCGACGAGCACGCGGAGCCAGGCCGGTGTATCGGCGAGGTCGAGCAGGCCGGCGGTGCCGATGTTCGCGCCGAGCGAGGCGGTCAGCGCGATGACGAACCAGCACCAGGCGAGCCGGACCGAGGCCCCGGAACGCAGTCGACGCCAGGCGGCGACGAGCAGGAGATCGACGGACACCGGGTAGGCCCAGGACTTCCAACCGGTCTGGCCGGCCGCCTCGGCGAGGTCGTGCAGGTGGGCGAAGGAGAGCGCGGCGGCGATCACCGCTTGCGCCAGGACGGCGTCCAGCTTGGGGAGTCGGCGCATGTCGGTTCACCTCCAGTTCGATGGGATGGGAGACCGGGCGGGGCCGGCTGGCTGGCCGCCCGGGCTCGGTGGACGGGCTCTACTGGGCGTTGCTCGGACGGCGGGACGCAGTGATGTAGAGCCGCTGCTGACCGGGGGTGCGCGTCGGGTACTCCTTGACCTCGTGCACGCTCCAAAGGCGGCACAGGTCGGCGACCACCAGGTGCACGTTGTTGACGTCGCAGATCACGCGAATCTGGATCACTGCGGGACCCCCAACGCAATTCCCGTGCCGAGGCAGTCGAGGCACGTGGCCTCCTGTTCGGCGATCTGGCGCCGGCGCGGACCACGGCCGGCATAGACGGTCTCGGTGGTCTGGCCGGTGCCCTCGCAGTGCTGGCAGGGCGCGGGCTTGGGCGCCGTCTGGCGCTTGCGGGCGGCCACCGGGGTCACCGGGCGTTGCGCTGGGCGCGATCGGCGGCGGCGCGGGCGTCCCGGGCCACCTCGGCGGCGTCGCGGTCGTCGGGGTTGGCCTTGGTGATGCGCTCCAGCAGATCGGCCTTCTCGGCCAGCAGCGGGCCGGAGTCGGCGCGGCGGTCGGCGTTGGCCTTGAGGCGGCCGATGAAGGCGCCGATCTCGGAAATGGACGGCTTGCGGGACATGGGCGTTCTCCTTCTGGTCGAGGCATGGCGGGGGTAGGGAATTGGCGCGAAGCGGTCGCGCCGACCGTGGGCGGGGGGAGCTACTCGGCGGCCGGGAGCGGAGCGAAGACCGGCGGGACGGTGGGCTGAGGCGGGATGATGGGCACCACCGGCGGGCGGAAGGCCGCGAGGCGCGGCAGGTCCGGCACCAGGTGGGCGAAGTTCGCGCAGTGCTCAGCGACCTCGGCGAGCGAGCGGAAGGGCGTGCGGATCTCGGACCAGTGGCCGGAGGTGTCGGCGGCGACGGCCATGCCGGGCATGTCGGGGCTGATCCGAGTGGCGGCCGTCATGGCGGCCTCGGAGATGTCACCGAGCCCCATCTTCGCCGTCTCCAGGTCGTTGACCCGGTGGACGGTGCGGCCGGTGAGCTGGGAACGGAGCAGGGTGGCACCCTTGCCGAGTTCGGAGCCGAAGCGCTGGCCCGAGATCTCCAAGAAGATGCCGGCGGCGCGGGCGAGTTGGGCGAGCCGGATGAGCGCGGTGACGATCTGGTTCCGGCGTTCCTCGTCGGCCTTGCTCGCGACCAGGAAGAGTTCGGCGATCTCGTCCACCAGGACGATGACGGGCACCGGCCGGACCTTCGCCGGCAGGCCCCAGATGTCGGCGGTCAGTTCCTCGGCAGCGACCGAGCCGGGCACACCCTGGTAGGCGCGGATCAGGTCGTACCGGTCGTCCATCTCGACCAGCAGCGCCAGCAGCAGGCCGAGCGCCTCACCCTGGTCGGTGGCCAGGGCGGACAGCCGCGGGGCGAAGGGTCGCTGTTCCACGCCGCGCTTGCAGTCGATGCCCACCAGGGCGACCGGCTGCGAGGCAAGGCCATGGATCAGGTTCCGGGTGAACATCGACTTGCCCGACTGGTTGGCGCCGAGGTTCAGCCCGTTCGGCGACTGCCGGAAGTCCCGGTGGTGGATGGTGCCGTCAGCCCGGAGAGCGACCGGGACCCTTAGCAGGCGGGCGGCCTTGGCGTTGGCCCGGCGGGGCAGGCGGACGTTCTGCAACACGTCGAAGCCGACGATCCGCAGATCCACCACACCGGGCTTGACCTCCGAGGCGTACACCGCGTGGACGCCCCAGGCGTGCCGCAGACGCTCAGTGGCGTTCACCACGTCGGCCGTCTCCTGGCCACGGGCGAGCCGCAGCCGCAACCGAAGCCCGGTCGAACTGGCCGTGATGCTGCGGACCTTGGGCATCGCGGGCCGCGCGGGCCGGTTGGTGGCCGAGGAGGCCATGGCCCGCCAGAACGAGGGCTCCACCGTGAGGCCGCAGGCCTCCATCACGTTCTCGTAGTCGCTCCGGATGCGGTGGACGGTCAGCGGCAGGCCGACAGTCGCCCAGTACGTGCGGGGCATCCTGGCCCTCGCGTAGAGGGCTCCGGAGCCGAGGACCGCAGCGGGGGCGCCCAGCTCCAGGAGCGTCGTCGTCAGGGCGTCCATGGCGGTCAGGCGCCGGCGCCGGCGAGCGCCGGGGCGGCGGTGACGGTCACGGCGTCGGCCCGGAAGGCGATGCCGGAGCGCTTCTGACCGTTGAACTCGTTCTCCCACGGCCGCGCGATCAGCCGGGTGAGGCTGACCAGCATGCCGGGGGCGAGCCCGTCCGGAATGCCCGGCTGCGGGACGGTCAGGGACAGGATGTCGGCCTCACCGTTGGCCACGAAGGTGACGTCCAGGGTGACCAGCGGCGCGCCGGTCTCGGTGTCCATGGCCATCTCGCCGGTGCGGCGGTCCTTGAGCTTCGGGCGGGGCGCCTGGGCGACCATCACCAGCGCGGCGGTCGTGTCGACGGGGATGAAGCGCATGAGCTGGGCTCCTTCATCTGGCACCGAGGGGATTCGTCAGTCCTCGGAGCAGCCTCACCACGGCAGATACCGGGTGTCATCAGCACCTCCTGAGATCTTGTCTTCAAGTCCTCATTAGGAGTTGCTGCTTCCATGACTATGACGGCTCATCAGCTAGTCGTCAACACCTCTTTAGGACTTAGGATGAGCGGGAGACCACGACAGGACGGTGACCAGCACCATGGCCAACCAGTACGAGCGGATTGCAGCCGATCTCAGGCGCCGGATCGACACGGGCGAGCTGGCCCCGGGCGACCGGCTGCCGGCCGAGACCGCGCTTGCGGACCAGTACCGGGTGAGCGTTCCGACCGTCCGCCAGGGCGTGGGCGTGCTCCAGGGCGAAGGACTGGTGGAGAAGCAGCACGGCCGTGGGACCTTCGTCCGCCGGCAGCCGACCAAGGTGAAGCGCGACAACCAGCGCCACCAGTGGGAGAAAGATCGTGCCCGGGAGCCGGAGTCCGAGCGGCTGAAGACCGGCGCCACCGAGCACGACACCGGGCTCACCGTGAACGATCTCGTGTTCTCGGCCCAGTACGAGAAGGTGCGTGCCAACGCCGATCTTGCCGCCGCGTTCGGGATCCCAGAGGGTGCGTTGCTGCTGGAGCGGATCTACCGCACGCGGTACAGCGAGGAGCACGCGCCGTTCAACGTGGCCCGGTCGTACCTGGTACTCGACATGATCGAGGGGAACCCCGACTTGCTCCGAGAGGACCAGGAGCCATGGCCAGGCGGGACGCAGAACCAGCTGTACACCGTAGGAATTGAGCTGGACCGGATCGTGGAGACCTTTCGGGCCCGGCCTCCGACGCCCGAGGAGAACGAAGAACTCGGTCTGCTGGTGGGTGTGTCGGTGATCGTTCTCCGGAAGACTTGCATCGACACGACGGACCGCGTGGTGGAGGTCTCCGATGTTGTCCTGCCGGGCGACCGTACCGAGATGGTCTACACAACCAAGCTGAACAGGTGGTGAGCATGACCAACCTCGTTACCGTCATCACGGCCGTCCACGGCCCGAGCGCCGAGTATCTGGCCGACGCCTACAAGTCGCTGCTGGAGCAGGATCTCCCGGACGGTTGGGACTGGCAGTGGGTGATCCAGGAGGACGGCGAGACGGACGACGTCGCCCCCCACGTCCCGGACGACGCGCGGATCAGCTTTGGCCAGGGCCGGCACGGGCGTGCGGGCATGGCACGCACGATGGGGCTCTCCCGCGCCGTCGGGCAGTTCGTGAAGGTGCTCGACGCCGACGACATGCTGCCGCCCGGAACGCTGGCCCGGGACCTTGCCGTCCTCACAAACCGGCCGGGCGTGGCGTGGACGACGTCCCGCGTACTCGACCTGCTGCCGGACGGGAGCACGGTGGGCTTCGACCAGGACCCGCCGGCCGGGCCGATCGAGCGCGGCGAGGTGCTGGAGCACTGGAAGGCCCACGACTTCCGCGCCCAGGTGCACCCGGCGACGCTGTGTGTGCGGCGGGACCTGTTGCTCGCGCTCGGCGGGTGGATGGCACTTCCGGCGTCCGAGGACACCGGGCTGCTGCTGGCGCTAAACGCAGTCAGTCGCGGGTGGTTCGTCGCGGACACCGGGCTGCTGTACCGGAAGTGGCCCGGGCAGAGCACCCACCAGGCGGCGCACAGCCAGGAGGTGGAGCGAGCAGCCCGCATGGCGGTCGTCCAGGCCCGGGCAGAGGCTCTGCTGGCACTGGGGAACTGGCGGATCGACGCCGGTTGAGCGTGACGCGGCAGGATCGGCCCCGGCAGCTTGCTGGGGCCGTTTTTGCTGCCTGGATTTAGATGCGGTCAGCCGACCCGTCGGCGGCCCGAGCGCCGGGCAGGAGAAGCCCGCGGGCGGTGTGCTGATCACCCTCGAAGCGGCCCCGGACGCCCAGATCGGCGCGAGCGGCTTCGTGGAACCGGTTGATCGCCTTGAACACCTCGGTGTGCAAGGCCCGCCACTCGGCAAGGGTGCCGTCGACCATTCCCCGTGCCTGCCAGCCGATCGCAGCCAGGGCCTCCTGGATCGAGTGCGCCGCCTCGATCACGTCGTCGCCGGCAAGCAGCATGACCCGTTCGAAGGCCTTGGCTTGATCCCCGCCAGCTTCGGTGAGCTCCATCGACAGCTCGTGCTCAGTACGAGGCATCTGCCGGATCTCTTCCCGGACCTCGTACAGGAGAACCGAGATATGGATCGTGGTCCGGACCTGCCCGACGTAGTCGGCGTAGGCGTCCAACTTCTTCTCGTCCCAGCGGAGCCGCAACCCGTCCTTGCGCCGGCTCCGTTCCATCAGGCTGTTCGTCAGGTAGGTAGTGAGCCCACCGAGAACCACGGCCGCGATGGTCACAAGCTGGGTGATCGTATCCATGGCCCCCGCGCAGGATGGTGAAGAACCGTCAGTTCAGAGCTTGCCGATCATAGGCGGCCGGCGGGCCAAGGAGCAGGGGCAGAGGAGGTAAGGAGGGCGGGGTGATGAGGGAGGAGGGGTGCGTAAAACTCTTCTCTACGGGTTCAAGGGCGCGCGTTGCGCGCCAGGGCGCAGGCCTTGCCGCTCGCCTCGCCCCCTGTCTTCGCCCGGGGCGGGCGGCGGCCGGCCGCGCCAGGCGTCGGACCGGAGGGGATGGGTACAGGCCACTACCGGCCGTGGCTGGTGACGGGCTCCTCCACGGTTTTACCCACCTCCCTGGCCCGGGACCCGCGTCGAGCAAGAACGGGGGGCCACTCGGCCAAATTGCGGTCAGGCCCAAAAGCCCTGACCGAGTCGCAACAGCTTACGGCCCCCCGATCATGCTCGACCCCAAACCAGACAGGACACCGGCCAAAACCGCTCCACCGCCCGCAAGTAGGGGCGACAGCGGCAGCTGATTTCGGGTTGAGAGGGAGTGGGAACGAAGAGATCTCCCGGGAAGACTGAGCATCGCCACGGCTGGGCGCGAGGAGTCTCTCTAAAGTCGCCCAACGAGACCCGCGGGCTGGCAGAATCAGCCGGGCAGTGGGAAGGCTTACGTCCGTGGGGGTAGAAAGTCGATGTCGGAATCGATGAGTGCGTCAGGGAATGTGGATACGACGGATGCCCTGATTGAGCATCGTCGCGAGGTTGCCGACCTCCGTCACCGAATTAGAAATCGACGTATGCAGGTGATTGGCCTTTTCGGCGCCCCGTTGCTATTTGCCTCCGTTGCTCTGCTGTGGGCTGGACTTGGGCTCTTTGTGTGGCTGGGGCGGGATATCCCAGGTGAGGTTAATGGAACATTTGCTGGCATTTTGACGGCATTGCTGGCTATCTTCATTGCCTTGGCGAACTTGGAATTTAATGGAGACTTTGAATTCTGGGAGGATCGCAAGACTCCGGTGAGCGACCTTAAGCTCGACCTGGAGTTGGCGGAGGAGCGCAGAATTCTTGAGGCGAGGAGACTCACGCCGTCTACGGTGGATCGTCGGGCGTCATATAAGGAGCGGATCCCTGGCGAAGTAGTTAGGCTCCGCAAGGAGTCTCGCTATTATCGGCGCGTTCACCTCTTTCTGCAGTGGATAGTCTTTGTTGGATCTGCGGGGGTTTCTGCGATCACCGCGTGGTACGACCCTCCGCAGCCGGGAAAGGGGGTCCTGATTGTCTTGGGCTTCACTATTACGGTAATCACTGCTGTGGTTGGGTACTTTAAGCCGCGAGAGCGCGCATTTAACCTTCAGCAGACTGCCGACAGTATGGAGCAGCATGTCATTGCGCTCGATCTAGGCATTTCTCCCTACGGGCGGGATGATGAACAGAATTTGGAAGGTTTCGCCACTACTGTCGAAGCTCTACGGGCAGACCAGCGAATGCGTGAGCAGCAGCTAGAGCAGTCTCATCAGGGTCAACCCGAGGTGATCTAGTGCCCGGAAGGCCCAATGCCAGGGTTGCGGGCGGTTGTCTCAGTGGACCGTAAAGTCTGCCAATGCCGGCGTTGGGGCCGAGGCTGTGCCACAGGCGTGCCAGATCGGGCGGTACGTGACGGTGAATCGCGGGCGCCAGCGGCGCGGCGGCGGTCAGGTGGCCAGGGTGGCGATTCGCAGGTCAGCGCCAGGACCGCACGCCAATCCTTGTAAAGCGGGGGTCGTCGGTTCGAACCCGACAGGGGGCTCTGTGCAGACGCTCCGCCAGAGCACTTCGAAGGGCCCCTCCATCCACGGGTGGAGGGGCCCTTCTCGGCGTTCTCCCGCGGATCCGGGTCCGCGGTGTGCGGCGGGGCCGGACCGTGCCGTCAGCGGGTGGTGGTCGCGTGATCACCGGCCCCGGGCTCGTCGCCCGGGGCCGGCGGTGTTTTCGGGGGTGCCGGGCGGAGTTGGCGCAGGGTCGAGCCGGGGGCCGGGGTGTGGACGGTGAAGAGTTCGGCGGCGCGGCGGTAGGAGAGGCGGGCGCGGCCGGTGTGGGGGCAGCGGTCGCGGGTGGGGGTGGTGGCGGGGGCGCGGCGGCCGGTGAGGAAGAGCGGGCCGGTGGTGCGGCCGGCGAGGAGGAAGGGGAGCAGGCGCGCGGTCCCGGCCCCCCAGTGCAGTGGCGGGGCGGGCGGACGGGTGCGGCGGTGGGGGAGGTCGAGGTCGTCGGCGTCGAGGGCGAGGACGGTCTCGATGGTGGCGCCGCTGTCGTGGAGCAGCTGCCAGAGGGTCTGTTCGCGCAGCGGGGCGCGGAGGGCGAAGAGGGCGCGGAGCTGGTCCGGGGTGAGTGGGGCGGCGTCGGTGGCGGGCAGGGGGCGCTGGCGCAGGGAGGTGGTGGGGTCGGTGTCGATCCAGCCCCGGGTGCGCCAGAAGGCCACGGCGGCGCGCAGGGTGGAGAGTTCGCGGTTGAGGGTGCGCGGGTCGGTGCCGCCGGCGCGGTGGGTGACGGCGGCCTGGAGGCGGGCGGCCGCTCCGGGATGGTCGAGCAGGGCGAGCGGGAGGACGGGCGGCCGGGCGCGACGCCGTTCGGGGCCGGTGGGGGCGAGGCGGTCGGCGAGCGCCCAGGCCCAGGTGTTCAGGGCGATCCGGTAGATCCGGCGGGAGCCCGGGCCGAGCTCGGAGGCGGCGAGATAACGCTCGACGGCGACCGCGTACTCCACCGGTGGCTGATCGGGCATATGAGCCTCTCTTCCGCAGTAAATACCGCAGTAAATATGGGTCGTGAAGGTCCTTCGAGAATACCGGTGAAGCGCAGTAAATGGCAGGTGGGAGCCGGTTGATGGGGGAATTTACCGCGGGTGTCGCGGCGGTCGGCAAAATTGATGCCATTCGGCTCAGGTTTTTCGCCGGAAACCCTTGAACGCCGCTCCCGGGCGGAGGCAGACTTGCCGCCCATGGCAGTGGAAACGGAGCGGATTCCGGCCCGCCGGCGGCGGCTGGGAGGCCGTCTCGCCGTACTGGGCGAGCGCGACTTCAGATGGTTCTTCGTCGGCTACACGACCTCGTTGCTCGGCTCCTCGATGGCGCCGGTGGCGGTGGCGTTCGCGGTGCTCGACGGTGGCGGCAGCGGTACCGATCTGGGTTGGGTGATGGCCGCCCGGATCCTGCCGATCGTGCTGGTGCTGCTGGCCGGTGGCGTGATCGCGGACCGGCTGGGCAGCCGGCGGGTGATGCTCGGCTCGGACGTCCTGCGAGGGGTGGTCCAGGCCGCGTTCGCCGTGGTCCTTGTGGCGGGCCGGCCGCCGGTGTGGGCGATGGTGGTACTGGTCGCCGTCTGGGGCGTCGGCGAGGGGCTGTTCATGCCGGCGCTCGGCGCGCTGGTGCCGGACCTGGTGCGCCGCAAGGAACTGCTGTCGGATGCCAACACCCTGCTGGGGCTGGCCCGTTCGGTGGCGACGGTGGCGGGTCCGGCGGCGGCGGGCGTCGTGACGGCCGTGCAAGGTCCGGCGGCGGTGCTGCTGGTGGACGCGGTGACGTACGGGATCGGCGGGTTCGCGCTGGCCCGGCTGCGGCTGCCGGGCAGGGTGGCTGTCGAGGGCCCGGCCGGCTCGCTGCTCGGCGATCTGCGGGACGGCTGGGCCGAGTTCGGCTCGCGGCCGTGGCTGTGGATCACCACGGCGCACGTGGGCCTGTTCAACATGCTGGTGTGGGCGCCGTTCCTGGTGCTCGGCCCGCTGACCGCGCAGCGGAGCCTGGGAGGGGCGCGAGCCTGGGGACTGGTGATGGGCGTGTACGGCGTCGGCGCGGTGCTGGCCGGGATGCTGATGCTGGGGCGCAGGCCGGGCCGGCCGCTCGCGGTGGCCACGGTGGCGACGCTCGGCTGGGCGCTGCCCTCGGGCGCGCTCGCCGTGGGGGCGTCGCTGCCCTGGGCGGTGGCGGCGGCGGTGGCCGCGGGGGCCGGTTCGGCGGTCTGCGGCACCCTGTACAGCACGACCATGCAGAGCTGGGTGCCGCCTGAAGTACTGGCGCGGGTGGCCTCGTTCGGATCGCTCGGGGCGTTCGTGCTCGGGCCGGCCGGGCTGGCGGCGGCCGGGCCGATCGCGAGCCGGACCGGGGTGCACGCGGTGCTGCTGTTCGGCGCGCTGTGGCAGATCGTGGCCGGGATCCTGGTGCTGGCCGTCCCGGCGGTGCGGCGGCGGCCCTGGGAGCAGGGTGGCGCGGTGGGTGGGGAGCACGGGGCCGCGGAGGGCGAGCACGCGATGGGCGGCGAGCGCGGGGCGGAAGGGGAACGGGCGGCGGAAGAGCCGGCCGAGGTGCCCTGACGCGGGCCGCGGGCGGCTCTCCGCGTACCGCGCACCGCGGGGAGCTCTCCGCGTACCGCGTACCCGCGCACCGTGTCCGGCCGGGTGCGCGGCGGAGCCGGACTCCCCCCGCTCGCGACAGTGGCGCGCAGGGCGGCCGGGGCGGTCGTACGGTGGAGGGAGTACGGGGGCGAACGGAGGAGGTAGGCCATGCCCGGTTCTTCTACCATCAGCCACCACGAGTCGGCGGTCGCCCTGGACCACACGGACGGGAAGCGGCTTGCCACGGTGCTGGAGGAGCTCGCGTATCTGCTGGAGATCCCCGGTCCGAACCGGATCAACGACGCCCAGCTCGGTGCCCTCTGCGAGGGCCGGGCGCCGGACCGGGCCGAGCTGTCGCGTTGGTCGCGCGGGCTCGCCGCGGAGCTGAAGGGGCGGCTCTAGCCGCGGCCGTGCCGGACCGGCCGGAGCCGTACGATGGCGCGCGGGGCGGGTGGTCCTCGCGCGCCTTCCGGGTGCCGGCGTGGCCGGCGGCCGTCCCGGCGGAGGAGGGTGGGGGCCCGTACGTGCCGCAGTCCGAGTCGCAGCCCCGGCAGGCGTCCGGCCCCGGGTCCGGCCCGAGGTCCGGCACCGGCGCCGGCAGCCGCTCCGGGTCCGGCCCGATGTCGTGGCTGACCGTGGAGACGCCGCTGCCGAGCGGGCCGATGCACATCGCGGTGACGCCGCTGGGCGTGGCGGCCGCGGGCTACCTGGGGCACGCGGGCGGGGAGCTGCCGCGCTGCACGGACGAGCCGAAGATCGCCGCCGTCACGGACCGGATCGGTGCCTACCTTGCGGGCCGCAGCCGGGAGTTGGGGCTGCCGATCGACTGGAGCCTGAGCGCCGGGCCGCACCGCGCCGTGCTGCAGACGCTCTGGCGCGACGTGCCGTTCGGGCGGACCATCACCTACGGCGAACTGGCCTCCCGCAGCGGGGTGTTCGAGGACGTGTCGGAGCCGGGGCTGGCGGCCCGGACGGTCGGGCAGATGATGGCCGCCAATCCCGTGGCGCTGCTGGTGCCGTGTCACCGGGTGGTGGCGGCGGACGGGATCGGCGGCTTCGGCGGCGGGCGGGTCGGGATCGACGTGAAGCGCTGGCTGCTCACCCTTGAGGGCGTGCTGGAACCGACGCTGGACTGGAACGGGCCGCTGTAGCAGCCCGGTCGGGTCCCGGAGCGCGTCCGCGCCGTGCTCAGTGGACCAGCTCCACCGGGGCGAGGCCGCGGGCGAACGGGGCCTGGCGCGGCAGCACCGGCTGGATGCCCGAGACGAGCGTGTAGTCGATGCCTCCGAAGTCCCCGCCGGAGTCTCCGGTGAAGTCCCGGGCGAGGTCTCCGGCCCGGCCGGTGTCGGGCCGCTCGCCGAGCGCCAACTGCACCGCGTTCCACGGCAGGTTGAGGCCGCACAGGCGCAGCTGGTGCAGGCCGCCCGAGGGCCGGGTGTTGACGTCGATGACCACCGGTTCCCCGGCCAGGTGGCGGAACTGCACGTTGGAGAGGAACGCCATCCCGGTGGACTCGACCACCCGGCGGGCGGGTTCCAGGTACCGCCGGGCGGTGGTGAAGCTGCGGCGGCGCCGGTGCTTGCTGCGGCCGACGGCGGCGAGCAGGGTGCCGTCGCGGTCGGCGAGGCAGTCCACCGAGACCTCGGGGCCCTCCAGGTAGGGCATCACCAGCAGGTCGGCGGGACCGCCGGCGCCCCCGGGGGTGACGCCTTCCGGTGCGGCGGCCTCCAGCGCGGCGGCCACCTGGTCGACCTGGACCCGGCTGTCCCAGCCGGCCAGCCGGTGCAGGCCGAAGGGCTCGCGGGTGAGGACCCGGAACCCCTCGCCGCCGGCGCCCGAGGAGGGCTTGAGGCAGGCGGTGAGCCCGGCGGCCTCGATCCGTTCGACGGCGGCGAGCAGGTCGGCGGCGGTGCGGACCTGCCACCAGGGCGGGGTGGGCAGTCCGGCGGCGGCGATCGCCGCGTAGCCGTCCGCCTTGCTGTCGAAGGCCGCGACGGCGGTGGCGGGCGGGCAGACGAGGGCGGTGCCGATCGCCTCGAACTCCTGGTGGTGCAGGGATATCGCGAGCTGGTGGAGGCGGGGCAGGAAGACGTCGACGGAGTGCCGGGCGCAGTAGTCGAGGGCGTAGCCGACGTACGCGTCGGGGGTGAGGTCGCCCGGCTCCAGGGTGGCGTGGTCGGCGGCGGCGAGGACGGGCGAGTCGGGGTCGACGTGGGTGGCGTGGATCTCGACCGGCCGCGGCGCCTCGCGCAGCTGTTCGATGAAGAACACGTTCTCGGCGTAGGTGCGGTTGAGCCAGATACGGACGGGGGCGCTCATGACGGCTCCCAGGGCAGGGGTGAACGAGTGGAGGGCATCCGGTCCGACCACACTCGTCAACTGGCCCCGTGGCCCTTTGAGGTGGCACCTTAGCGGCCTCTCGCACGGGCGCGAACCCGGGGTGGGTGAGGGGTGGGAGGGGCGCCGCGGGCGGCTCCGGGGAGGGAGCGTGGGGCGGCCGCCGGGGTGAGACATTATTAAATGTTCGAATAATGGTCGAACTGATATCGATCTGGTGATCCAGTCGTCCTATTTGTTCGGTTATTCCGACCACTCGAAAGAGTGATTGCGAAGCCCACCGAATGGCCCCACCATGATTGTTGCAAGGCGACACTTCATCGGGTATTTGAAGGGCTCCCTATGTCGACCGAAACCAACGTCGGTATTCCTGCGCCGGGCGGCGAGCCGCAGGCCCGGCAGCAGCAGAGTCTCGGCACGGCGGGCGCGAGGAACCTCGCGACGACCACCAAGTCCGCGCCGCAGATGCAGGGCATCAGCCCGCGCTGGCTGCTCAGGATGCTTCCGTGGGTCCAGGTGTCCGGCGGCACCTACCGGGTCAACCGTCGCCTGCGCTACTCGGTCGGCCGCGGCCGGGTGAGCTTCGTGAAGACGGGCTCCGAGGTGCGGATCGTCCCGCCGACGCTGCGCGAGGTACCGGTGCTGCGCGGATTCGAGGACGACGCCGTCCTGGAGGAGCTGGCCGGTCGCTTCGTCCAACGCGACTTCTCCGCCGGTGACGTACTGGTCGCGGCCGGGGCCCCGATCGACGAGGTCTTCATCATCGCGCACGGCAAGCTCGACCGGCTGGGATCCGGGAAGTACGGCGAGCAGACGGTGGTCGGCACCCTCGCCGATGGCGACCACCTGGGCGACGAGGCGCTCCGGCAGGACGACGGCGCCTGGCCTTACACGGTGAAGGCCGCCACCGCCGGTACCGTCCTGGCGCTCGCCTGGCCCGCGTTCCAGGAGCTCGCGGACCGCTCCGAGGCGCTCCAGCTCCAGATCATGGACTACCTGGCCGGCTTCGAGCAGGCGCAGAACAAGCACGGCGAGGCGGCGATCGGCCTCTCCGCCGGCCACCACGGCGAGTACGAGCTGCCCGGCGCCTTCGTGGACTACGAGCTGAAGCCGCGCGAGTACGAGCTGAGCGTCGCGCAGACGGTCCTCAAGGTGCACAGCAGGGTCGCCGACCTCTACAACCAGCCGATGAACCAGATCGAGCACCAGCTCCGGCTGACCATCGAGGCGCTGCGCGAGCGCCAGGAGTTCGAGCTGGTCAACAACGAGGAGTTCGGGCTGCTGCAGAACGCCGAGTACGACCAGCGGATCCAGACCCACTCCGGCCCGCCCACCCCGGACGACATGGACGAGCTGCTGAGCCGGCGCCGCTCCACCAAGATGTTCCTCGCCCACCCACGGGCCATCGCCGCCTTCGGCCGGGAGTGCAACCGCCGCGGTCTCTACCCGGACACCGTCGAGGTCCAGGGCCGTCAGGTCTTCGGCTGGCGCGGGGTGCCGGTCTTCCCGTGCAACAAGATCCCGGTCGTCGGCGGTCACACCAGCTCGATCATCGCGTTGCGCACCGGGGAGGAGAACCAGGGCGTCATCGGGCTGCACCAGACCGGAATTCCGGACGAATACCAGCCGAGCCTCTCCGTCCGGTTCATGGGAATCAGCGAGAAGGCCATCATTTCCTATCTCGTCAGCGCCTATTACTCCGCCGCCATTCTGGTGCCCGACGCGGTGGGCGTCCTGGAAAACGTCGACGTCGCGCACCACCGCGACTGACCGGGGCCGGTCTGACCCGCGCTGCCCGGCCGGGGCTCACCCGCACCCCGGCCGGGCGGCGCCCATCGCCACATCAGGGGGAGGAACCCAATGGCAATCTTCACGTTGGAACGCGACCACCGCGAGGGGCACGAGGCGGAGGACGTGCTCGCCCGCGCCCGCGGCCTCGTCGACCCGGTCCTGCGCGCCGCCGTCGACTCGCTGCCCGGCTCGATGCGCAGGGTGGCCGGCTACCACTTCGGCTGGTGGGAGGCGGACGGCACACCCGTGGCCGCGCCCTCCGGCAAGGCCATCAGACCGGCGCTGGTGCTGGCCGCCACCCAGGCACTCGGCGGCACCCCGGCCACGGCCACCGCCGCCGCGGCCGCCGTCGAGCTGGTCCACAACTTCACCCTGCTCCACGACGACGTCATCGACCGTGACGAGACCAGGCGCCACCGTCCCACCGCCTGGCGGGTGTTCGGCACCACCGAGGCCATCCTCGCGGGGGACGCGATGCACTCGCTGGCCCTGCGCCTGCTCGCCGAGGACACCCATCCGGCTGCCCAGGGCTCGATCCGCCGGCTGACGGACTGCGTGGTCGAGCTCTGCGAGGGCCAGCAGATCGACTGCGCCTTCGAGCAGCGCAGTGACGTTTCGCTCACCGAGTGCCTGGCGATGGCGGAGGCCAAGACGGGAGCGCTGCTCGGCGCCGCCTGTGCGATGGGCGCGACGTACGCGGGTGCCTCGGAGGAGGCCGCGCAGGCGATGGACGGCTTCGGCCGCGAGATCGGCCTGGCGTTCCAGCTGATCGACGACCTGATCGGGATCTGGGGCGATCCGGCCGTCACCGGCAAACCCGTCGGGGCGGACTTGGTCGCGCGCAAGAAGTCGCTGCCGGTGGTGGCGGCGCTCGGCTCCGGCACGGCCGACGGGCGCGCCCTGGCCGAGCTGTACGCGCTCGAACGTCCGCTCAGCCCGGAGGAGTTGAACCGCTGTGCGGTCGCCGTCGAGGGGGCCGGCGGGCGCGGTTGGGCCCAAGGGGAGTCCTGCGAGCGAATGGCCACGGCGCTCGCCCAGCTGGCCACGGCGGTGCCCGAGCCGTCCGCGGCCGACGAACTGCTCGCCCTCGCGGAGCTGGTCACCCGCCGTACCCACTGACCGGCCGGCGTGCGGGGGAGTGGGAGGTCGGCGGGCCCGACGCCCCACTCCCGCCCACGCGTGGCCGCCAGGAGCAGGCGGGCCAGGAGCAGGCGCCAGGATTACGCGCGCCAGGAGCAGGCGGGCCAGGAGCAGGCGCCAGGATTACGCGCGCCAGGGGCGGGCGGGGCCAGGATTACGCGCCCGCCAGGGATCAGGTGAGCGCGGCGAGCAGGCGCTGCTCCTTCGCCGGGACGATCCCTTGCTTGTGCCGGGCGCCCTTGCGTCCCTTGAGGCCGTCCGCGTCCGTGTCCTCGGCGGGCCCGCGCTGCTGGAGCCACGCCCAGGTGTCGCGCGCGGTCTCGGTGAACGGCCGGCAGCGCAGCCCGGCCGCCTGTGCCCGGGAGGTGTCGGCGAGCCAGACGCCCGCCATCTCCGGGACGTCCGGCGCCCAGAGCGGGAGTTCCAGCCACGGCAGGACGCTGTCCGGGCCCTCGGCGAGCAGCGGGCCGTCCTCGACCCAGACCAGCTCGGCGGCCGGGCGGCCGTCGGAGGGCTCGCCGACCACCTCCCGGCAGGTGGCGAGGAACTCCCCGAAGGTGACGTTCCCGGTCGGGGCGGTGGTGATGTAGCGCCCGGTGTGCCGGGCGGTCACCACCTCGATGCCGAAGGCGGCGAAGTCACGGACGTCGATCACCTGCATCGCCCGCTCCCGGTCGCCCGGCGCCAGCACCGGGCCGCCGCGGGCCATCCGCTCCAGCCACCAGGGCAGGCGGCCCCCGTTCTCGTACGGGCCTATCAACAGCCCGCTGTTGAGGATCAGGGTGCGGTCGGCACCGAAGTGCTCCAGCACGGCGCGCTCGCAGCCGGCCTTGAGGGTGTTGCCGGGCGGCTGGTCGGGCGGGGTGTCGGCGGGGCAGGGGTGCAGCGGCGAGTCCTCGTTCACCGCCAGGGCCGGCCAGTCGGAGAAGGCGTGCACGGAGGAGACGAAGGCGTAGTGGTCGGCGTGCTCGCGGAGCAGCCGGGCGGAGATCACGGCCTGGGCGGGCTGCTGCGCCGAGGTGTCGACGACGGCGTCCCAGTGCCGTCCCTCGACCAGCCGTGCCAGGTCGTCGGCGGAGTCGCGCTCGCCCCGGACGGCCTCGACCCCGGCCAGGTCGCTGTGGGAGCGGCCGCGGTTGAAGGTGGTCACCTCGTGGCCCCGGTCGAGGGCGGCGGAGGCGAAGGCCCGCCCGAGGAAGGACGAGCCACCGAGCAGAAGGATCTTCATACCGGTAAGGCTGCCTCCCCTGCTTCATCCGCATGCGCTCGTTCGCTCTCGGCAGAGGGCGATGGGCCGGCGGCGCCGGGCGGGGGCCGGCAGTGCGGGACGGCGGGCAGACCGCCCAGGACGGCGGGCTGGCCACCCCGAACGGCGGGCTGGCCACCCCGGCCAGGTGGGCCTGCCGGTCGAGGTGCTGATCCAATCGGGTCCGCATAGCATCCCCCGTGTACCTATATGTCTGATTTCTGAGCAATGATCCGGTCTTCTGGGCGATGCTCCGGCACTGGGGAGAGCGACAGCATGGTCAACCCGGCACTCGTGGACCCGGCCACCATCCGTGCGACCGCCGCCGAAGCGTGGGTCCGCGGCTATCCGATCCTGCAGAACTACCGCACCATGTACGCGCAGGCGGTGGACGACGCCGACCCGAGGTACGTCGGCGGCTTCGGCGTCTTCCGGCACTACCCGCAGCCCTTCACCCCGGCCAACACCGACGTCGTCACCCCCAACAACGACACCCCGTACTCCTGGGCCTGGCTCGACCTCCGCGCCGAGCCGTGGGTGATCTCGGTACCCGCCGAGGACCGCTACTACGTGCTCCCGCTGCACGAACTCGACACCGTCTTCGCCGGCTTCGTCGGAGCCCGGGCCACCGGCCAGGAGGCCGGCGACTACCTGGTGGCCGGCCCCGGCTGGCGGGGCGAGGCCCCCGAGGGCATCAACGGCGTCATCCGCACGGCCACCCAGCTGATCGGCGTGCTCGGCCGCACCTACCTCGGCGGCACGTCACCCGGGGCCGTCGAGGAGCTGAAGGAGATCCAGCAGCAGTACCGCCTGCGCCCCTTGCACGAGTACGCGGGCACAGCGGCACCGGCTCCCGTGCCGAACCCGGTCTGGCCGGTCTGGCGCGAGGAGGTGCTGGACACCATCGAGTTCTTCAGCTTCCTCGACTTCCTGCTCGGCTTCTTCCCCGTCCTGCCCGCCGAGGCCGACCTGCGCGGCCGCCTCACCGACCTCGGCATCGACGGCCGCGGCGAGTTCGAGCCCGCCGCGCTGCCGATGGCGGTCCGCGCCGAGATCGAGCGCGGTATCGCCGACGGCCGCGCCGAGCTGGAACGCGCGGCCGAGGAGACCACCGGCTCCACCGGCCTCTTCGGTACCCGCGAGCAGCTCGGCACCGCCTACCTGAAGCAGGCGGTCGGCGCGATGAAGGGCCTGTACGGGCTGCCCGTGCAGGAGGCCTGGTACGGCGGCTGGCTCGCCGACAGCGAGGGCAACCGGCCGCCCGACGCCGCCGACCACGACTACGTCGTGCGGTTCGGCCCGGACGGGTTGCCGCCGGCCCGGTTCTTCTGGTCGGCCACCATGTACGCCCTCCCGGAGCGCCAGCTGGTCGACAACATCCTGGACCGCTACTCGATCGGCGACCGCACCCCCGGGCTGGTCCGCGACGCGGACGGCGGCCTCACCCTCTACCTCCAGCACAAGCGCCCTGCCGACGCCCAGCACTCGGCCAACTGGCTGCCCGCGCCGGACGGCCCCTTCACGGTGGTCCTCCGGCTCTACGGCCCGGACGAGTCGGTCATCGACGGCCGCTGGACTCCCCCGCCCCTGACACCGCGCTGACCACCACGCCCTCGCGCCACCTCACCCGCACCGGCCTGCCCGGACCGCGCAACCCGCGCCAGCCACCCGTACCGCCCGCCCGCACCACCCGTACCCACGCACGCCGGACCCGAGAAGGAATCCCGATGACCGAGCCCGAGCTGGAGGCCCTGGCCGCCGACGCCTACGTCTACGGCTATCCGCTGGTCTCCGACCTCACCATGGTCGAGCGCTTCACCGAGGGCGGCATGGGCATCCTGCCGGCGGCTCCGTTCAACCACGTCAGCCACGCCGCCCGGCTCGCCGGGCCGGACGACCCGTTCGTCTCCGTCAACAACGACACCGTCTACTCGGTCGCCCAGCTCGACCTCTCCGAGGGCCCCCAGGTGCTGCACGTGCCGGACACCGACGGGGCGTACTACGTGCTGCAGTTCGTCGACGCGTGGACCGACAACTTCGCCTACGTCGGCCGCCGGGCCACCGGCACCGGCGCGCAGACCTGGCTGATCGTCCCGCCCGGCTGGCACGGCACCCCGACGGACCACGAGCACGTGATCGTCTCGCCGACCACCGTGGCCACCATCGTCGGCCGCTTCGCCTGCACCGGACCCGACGACCTGCCGCGCGTCCGGGCGCTCCAGGAGGGGCTGACGCTCGAATCGCTGGAGCCGGGCGGCCTGGTCGCCGGACTGCCCGCACCGGATCCGGACGTGCCCGAGCGGCTGTCGTTCTTCGAACGGCTCCGGGTCTGGATGGCGGCCTTCCCGCCGGCCGCTGCGGACGCCGAGTACCAGCAGCGGTTCGCCCCGCTCGGTCTGCTCGACGCGGGGCCCTCGCCGTACCGGGCCGCCGCGCCCGACTGGACCCTCGCCCTGCTCAAGGGCATGGCGGCCGGCCGCGAACGGGTCGAGGACGCCACCCGGCCGCCGGAGGACCACCCGGCGGGTGAATGGCGCACCGCCCTGCACCTGTTCGACTACAACGTCGACTTCCTCGGCCCGGGCACGATCGACGACCAGGAGTGGCGCATCCCCGACCGCCGCGCCGCCTACCTCAGCCGGGCTGCCGCCGCCCGCGCCGGCCTCTGGGGCAACCACGCGTACGAGGCGGTGTACGCGATGACGTACGACGACTCCGACGGCCGCCCGCTGAACGGCGCCCACGCGTACACGCTGCGCTTCGACCAGCCCCCGCCCGCCGACGCCTTCTGGTCCGTCACCATGTACGGCCTGCCCGAGTACTACCTGGTGGCGAACCCGGACGCGCGCTACTCGATCGGCGACCGCACCCCCGGCCTGGTCTACGGCGAGGACGGCTCGCTGACACTCCGGCTCCAGCACGAGCGGCCCGCCGACCCGGCCGGGGCGGCGAACTGGCTGCCCACCCCGGAGGGCGGGTTCCGCCCGATCATCCGGCTGTACCAGCCGAAGCCGGCCGCCTTGGACGGCACCTACCGGGTACCGCCGATCCGGCGCACCTGAACCGCACGGGTCCGGGCGCCGAGGCCGGGGACCGGCAGCGGCCGGCACCGATGGGCAGCCGGCGCACCGACGAAGGGACGCAGGGATGGGCGACGCCGTCGGCCAGATGCTGGCCTCGGCCGTGGGCATCGCGATCAGCCCGATGCCGTTGATCGCGGTGATCCTGATGCTGGCCACCCCGAAGGGGAAGGCCAACGGCCTGGCGTTCACGGCCGGCTGGGTGGTGACGCTGGCGGTGGTGGTCACCGTGGTCGTGTCGGCGGGATCGGGGCTGAGCACCGACTCGTCCAAACCGACCTGGGAGTGGTGGCTGAAGCTGGCACTGGGCGTGCTCTTCGTGCTGCTGGGCCTCAAGCAGTGGCAGGGCCGCCCGCGAGAGGGGCACGTCCACGGCCCGCCGAAGTGGATGCAGGCGATCGACCGGATCACCCCGGGAAGGGCGGCCGGGCTGGCCGCCGTCCTGGTGGCGGCCAACCCCAAGAACCTGGTGCTGGCGGTCGGCGGCGCCGTCTCCATCGCGACCAGTACGGCCTCCGGTGGCGGCAAGGCGGTCGCGGCCGCGCTGATGGTGCTGATCGGCTCCCTCTGCACGCTGCTGCCACTCTCGGTCTACCTGTTCGGCGGGGACCGTTCGGCCCGCGTGCTGGGGGAGTGGAAGGCGTGGATGGCGGCGCACAACGCAGCGATCATGGTGGTGGTCCTGGTCATCCTCGGTGTGAAGTACATCGGCGACGCGATCTCGGGCCTGACGGCCTAGCGGCCCCGGCCACCCGGCCGCAGCCCGGCCACTCCTCCACCCCGCCACCCTCACCCCGGCCACCCCCAACCACCCCGGCCGCAGCCGCCCCCACCGGGTCAGTGCGGTGACACGGACCCGGTCGCGGCAGGGGCGGACGCGCTCCCCGACGGCGGGGAAGACGGCGAGGGCGACGACGGAGGCGAGGCCGATGCCGTCGCCGTCGGCGCAGTCGTCGGCGGGGCGGACGAGGGTGAAGCGGATGACGGTGAGGCCGTCGCGGTCGGGGAGCCCGGCGAGCTCGGCGTACCGGTCGGCCCACCGGTCGGCATGCCGGAGGGTGTCCCGCTACCGGTGGGCGTCCCGCCCGGCGAGGGTGTGCCCGACGGGGCCGGGCCCGTCGTCGGTTCGGCCGGGGCAGAGGTGGAGCCGCCGCGGTTGTGCGGGCCTCCCTCCAGGGTGACCACAGCCTGCGAGGGCGGCAGCGCGATGCGGGCGGTCCAGTGCCCGTCCGGGGCGAGGTCCTCGTCCACGGTGACGATCACGGTGATCCGCTGGCCCGGAGCGAGCGTTCCGGCGTCCCGGCTGAGCCGGAGCCAGGCGGCGTCCACCTCGGCGTGCCAGCGGATCTCGGTGGTGCCGGAGTTGGTGAGGGTGAGCACGGTCCGGTTGCCGTACTCGCCGGCCTCGACGGTGAGCAGCCCGGCAGGGGCGGGCACGGGCACCCCGGCTCCGGGCCCGCTGCCCCCGGCACCGCCCGCCGCCGGACCGGCAGCGGGCGGTGCCGGCGCTGGTGCCGCGACCAGCGTCGGACTGCCGAGCGGCGTCGCACCGTGCGCGGGCACGGGGATGGCCGGCCCCTGAATCCCGGGAAGCAACGTTTCTGCGCTCACCGGCCCGGCCCACGCCAGCTCCATCCCGGCCACCGCCGGAGCCGCCCCTACGGCGCCCACCACCCCGCCGACCTGCCCGACCTGCCCGGGCCCTCCGTCGGCCGTCCCGGAACCGCCCGGCCGGTGTCCGGCGGCCCGCTGGTCGTCCTCGACCCGGACGGAGGAGACCGCCGCGGCCGCGCCGGCGCCGCCGCCACCCCGGTGGCCGGCCCAGAGCGCGACGACCGGCGCGGCCAGCACCGCCGCCAGCACTCCCGTGGTCACCACCCGCCGGCGCACCGCCACCGCGCGGCCCGCGTCCGGCGCGCGGTGGCGCGGGAACCCGCCCTGGTCGAACCGCAGGCCCGGCTCGACCACCGGGGCGGGGGCGGCCGTCCACCGCCCCGCCGGGGCCTCGGCCGCACGCGGCAGGAACAACACCCCGCCGCCCCGGCCGGCCTCGCCCGCCGACGGCGCCGACGGCCCGGACGGCGCCGATGGCGCGGTGAGCACCGGTAGCCCCGAGAGGCCCGCCGTCCCCTCCGCCACCTCGCCGGCCACCCGCTCGGCCGTGCCCCGGCACGTCGGGCACTCCACCACGTGCTGCACCAGCTCCCGGCGCAGCGCCGGGCCGAGCACCCAGTCCCGCCAGCTCTCCGCGCCGGCCCCGCCGAGGCGGTCCAGCTCGGGGCAGCTGCCGACGCCGAGCACCAGCAGCGCCGCCCTGGTCCGGCCGACCTCCGCCTCGGCCGAGGCGAGCAGCACGCGGGAGGTCTCGAACGGGACGCCCAGCACGGCCGCCACCTCGATCGGGCTGAGCCGGTGGCGGACCGACAGCTCCAGCGCCTCGCGCTGCTCGGGGTCGGTGCCGGCCGCCTCGGGCCAGGCGAGCGAGGCCAGCTCGCGCCGCCGCCGGGCCGCCTCCGCCGCCGGGACGCCCGCCCCGGCCTCCGCCACCGAGGGGCCCGGACCGGCACCGGCGGGCCCCGTACCGTCCTCCAGCCGCCGCAGGCAGCAGTACCGCGCCAGCGAGTACAGCCAGGCCCGCACCATCCCGGGCTCCGCCAGCCGCACCCCGTGCCGCAGCGCCAGCTCCCGCACCTCGCACAGGGCGGCAGCGGCCGCGTCGTGCTCGCACAGCACCGAGAGGCAGTAGGTGAACAGGCCGTCCACCTGCCGCTCGTACGCCGCGAGCACGGGGTCGCGCGGACCTTCCGTGCTCCGCGGCCCTTCAGTACTCGTTGTCACCCGTCCGACGGTAGAGAGCCGGAGCACGGCATCCGGGCTATTCCCTGCTGTTGTACTTCTTTCGGGTAACAACATCGCCCATTCGTGGACCTCACGCGAGCCCCCGCGTCCCGGCCCGCGCCCCCTCGCCCGCCCCCGCCCGCCCCTGCCCACGGCCCGTTGTCGGACCCAGGCGCTACGGTGACCGCATGGCTGCCCGCACCAAGACCACCGCCAAGCCGCGCCCGGCGTACCGCTGCACCGAGTGCGGCAACCAGCTGCCCAAATGGGTCGGCCGCTGCCCGGAGTGCAACGCCTGGGGCACGGTCGAGGAGTACGGCGCCGTCCCGATCCGGACGACGGCCGCCGGCCCGGTCAGCGCGCCCGCCCGCCCGATCTCCCAGGTGGACGGCCAGGTCGCGACGGCCCGTTCCACCGGCGTGCCCGAGCTCGACCGGGTGCTCGGCGGCGGTCTCGTCCCCGGTGCGGTCGTCCTGCTGGCCGGTGAGCCCGGCGTCGGCAAGTCCACCCTGCTGCTGGACGTCGCGGCCAAGGCGGCCACCGCGCAGCACCGCACGCTCTACGTCACCGGCGAGGAGTCGGCCGGCCAGGTCCGGCTGCGCGCGGACCGGATCAACGCGCTCTCCGAGCACCTCTACCTCGCGGCCGAGTCCGACCTCGGCGCCGTCCTCGGCCACATCGAGGCCGTCAACCCCGGCCTGCTGATCCTGGACTCCGTGCAGACCATCGCCTCCGCCGAGCTGGACGGCGCGCCCGGCGGCCCGGCGCAGGTCCGTGAGGTGGCGGGTGCGCTGATCAGGGCGTCCAAGGAGCGCGGCATGGCCACCCTGCTGGTCGGCCACGTCACCAAGGACGGCCAGATCGCCGGCCCCCGCCTGCTGGAGCACCTGGTGGACGTGGTGCTGAGCTTCGAGGGGGACCGGCACGCCCGGCTGCGCATCATCCGGGGGGTCAAGAACCGGTACGGCGCCACCGACGAGGTGGGCTGCTTCGAGCTGCACGACGAGGGCATCGCGGGCCTGGCCGACCCGTCCGGCCTCTTCCTGACCAGGCGTGACAAGCCCGTCCCGGGCACCTGCCTGACCGTCACGCTGGAGGGCCGCCGCCCGCTGGTGGCCGAGGTGCAGGCGCTGATGGTGGACTCGCAGATCCCGTCCCCGCGCCGGACGACGTCGGGCCTGGAGTCGCCCCGGATCGCGATGATCCTGGCCGTGGTCGAGCGGCACGGCGGGGTCAAGCTCGGCAAGCAGGACATCTACACCGCGACGGTCGGCGGGGTGAAGCTGAGCGAGCCCTCGGCCGACCTCGCCGTCGCCCTCGCGGTGGCCAGCTCCTCCTCCGACACCCCGCTCCCGAGCAACCTGGTGGCGATCGGCGAGGTCGGCCTGGCGGGCGAGGTGCGGCGGGTGACGGGTGTGCAGCGCCGCCTGGCGGAGGCGCACCGGCTCGGCTTCACCCACGCGCTGGTCCCGCCGGACCCGGGCAAGGTGCCGCCGGGCATGAAGGTGGTCGAGGTCGCGGACATCGGCGAGGCGCTGCGGGCCATTCCGGGCCGCCGCCGGGCCGCTGCCAAGCCCCGTGGTGAGGCACCGTCGGGGCCGCCCACCCCGCGCCGGGCCGCCGCCGCACCCCCCGTCGTGGCCCACCCGGAGGAGCTGATGGAGGGGTGGGAGCCGCTCGACTCCGACGAACTGCACTGACCCAAGCCCTGTCGTTGCCGTACACAGTTAGACTTTCCCCTGTCTCATTGGTGATAAGGCAGTACTAAGCGACAGAGCAACAGACCGTAGGCCGGCGCACGGCGCGAGGCGCGCGGCACGGGGTCGACCGGAGGAGTCACGTGGCAGCCAGCGACCGGGCGGACAAGTCCTCCCGCGAGGAGGCCCTGCTGCGGGCCTCCCTCACCGCCATCGCGCCCGGCACGGGGCTGCGTGACGGCCTGGAACGGGTGCTGCGGGCCAATACCGGTGGTCTCATCGTGCTCGGCTTCGACAAGACGGTCGAGTCGATCTGCACCGGTGGTTTCGTCCTGGACGTCGAGTTCACCGCGACCAGGCTGCGCGAGCTGTGCAAGCTCGACGGCGCCGTGGTGCTCGACAAGGACATCACCAAGATCGTCCGGGCCGGGGTGCACCTGATGCCGGACTCCACCATCCCCACCGACGAGACCGGCACCCGGCACCGCACCGCGGAGCGGGTCAACCGGCAGACCGGGTTCCCGGTGGTCGCGGTCTCGCACTCGATGCGGCTGATCGCGATGTACGTCAACGGCACCCGCCGGGTCCTGGAGGACTCGACGACCGTCCTCTCCCGGGCCAACCAGGCGCTGGCCACCCTGGAGCGGTACAAGCTCCGGTTGGACGAGGTGGCCGGCACACTCTCCGCCCTGGAGATCGAGGACCTGGTGACGGTCCGGGACGTCACCGCCGTGGCCCAGCGGCTGGAGATGGTCCGGCTGATCGCCACCGAGATCGCCGGCTACGTGCTGGAGCTCGGCATCGACGGCCGGCTGCTCTCGCTCCAGCTGGACGAGCTGATCGCGGGCGTGGAGCCGGAGCGCGAACTGGTCGCCCGGGACTACTTCCCCGAGCGGGCCGCCAAGAAGGGCCGGACGGTCACCGAGGTGCTGGCCGACCTGGAGGCGCTGACCCACGCCGAGCTGCTCGACCTGCAGACGGTGGCCAAGGCGCTCGGCTACTCGGGCTCCCCGGAGTCGCTGGACTCGGCGGTCTCGCCGCGCGGCTACCGGCTGCTGGCCAAGATCCCCCGGCTGCCCAACACGGTGATAGAGCGGCTGGTCGAGCACTTCGGCGGTCTGCAGAAGCTGCTGGCCGCCAGCATCGACGATCTGCAGACGGTCGAGGGCGTCGGCGAGACGCGCGCCCGCTCGGTCCGCGAGGGCCTGTCCCGCCTTGCCGAATCGTCCATCCTGGAGCGGTACGTCTGACCGGCACACCGTAGGCACACGCGAGGACGGCCCCCGGGGATCCACTCCCCCGGGGGCCGTCCTGTCGCTCCGTGACCGCTACGGCGTCAGCGGAGCAGCAGGGCCGGGCCGCGGCCGCCGACCGAGGCGAGCCCACCCGGGACCACCGCGACCACCCGCGAACCCGCGACCACCCGGGACCACCCGCGAACCCGCGAACGCCCGCGAAGCACACCGAAGCACGCCGCACACCGAAGCACGCCGCACACCGAAGCACGCCGCACGCCGAGGCCCCGGCACGGAATCGCGCCGGGGCCTCGGGGAGGGCGGGTTGAGGAGCGGTCAGTTCTCCAGGCGGATCGACGAGCGTGCCGACACCTGGCCGCCGGACAGGCCGGTGAGGTCGGCGACCACCAGGTAGTTGCCGGCGGGGGCGGCCGCCGGGTCGGCCGTGGCGCACTGCTGCTTGCTGCGGCTGCGGTCCCAGGTGAAGGTCTCGGTCAGACCGCTGTTCGCCGGGATCTGCACCCAGGTGCTGCCCCGGTCGGACGGGCAGTCGCCGGAAGACCAGATGCGCTCGCCGTTGCTGGCCGTCACGGTGATGGCGGAGGCGGTCCGGCCCAGGTCCACCCGGCAATTGGCACCGGAGGAGTTGTGGACGGTCAGTGCCAGCTTCGGCTTGTCCTTGGGCTGGTAGGAGTTCTGTGCGCCGGCCAGCTCCAGCGTCACCTGCGACGAGGCGCAGACGGGCAGCCCCATCACCTCGGGGGTGTTCACCGCGGGAGCCCCGCCACTGCCGCCGGTGCCACCACCGGCGCCACCACCGGTGCCGCCGGCCGCGCCACCGCCCGCAGCCGCACCGCCCGCGGCCGTCCCGCCGGCCGCCGCGCCGCCGCCGGTCGCGGGGGCCGGGTTGGGCGCCCCGCCCGTGCCGCCGGTGCTGAGACTGACGTCGCCGCCGCCGGAACCGGAGACCGCGCCGCCGCCCGGGTTGGTGCCACCGCTCCCGCCGCTGCCGGGGCGCGAGTTGTTCGCGGGGCCGCTGGGGGAGGCGCCGGGCGTGATCGCCTGGACGGGGGTCTGGGACGGCACGGCCTGCGCGGCCTTGCCGGATGATCCACCGTCACCACCGCCCTGATCGGACATCAGCCAGGCGATCAGGGCGACGACCGCGGCGACGGCGACGAGCACGACGACGCGCCGTCGCCAGTAGATCGAAGCCGGCAGCGGTCCCACGGGTTGACGGAGAGAGGGCACGCCCAAACTCTACGAGACAGTGTGTGCCCTTTGACTCACCAACACCGCACACTCGCCCCTTCCTTCACATGATCCGCCATTTGCGCCGTTCGAGGGAGGCTGATCGGGGGTTTTCGCGCGGCGATCCGGATCTTCGGACTCCGCTTCGGCGGGCGGAACGGGCGTGGGAGGATCGAAGGGCCATGGCTGCCATCACCGTCACCCCCGCCCCCAGTCCCGCCGCCGTCCCGCTGCCTCTGCCGCTGCCGGTGCTGCACTCCACCGTCCTCGGCTGGTACGAGGCCAACGCCCGCGAGCTGCCCTGGCGGACCCCCGAGGCCTCGTCCTGGGCGGTGATGGTGAGCGAGTTCATGCTCCAGCAGACCCCGGTGAAGCGGGTGCTGCCCGCCTACGCGGCATGGCTGGAGCGCTGGCCGACGCCGGCCGACCTGGCCGCCGACGCGCCCGGCGAGGCGGTCCGGATGTGGGGCCGGCTCGGCTACCCGCGGCGGGCACTGCGCCTGCACGCGGCCGCGGTGGCGATCACCGAGGAGCACGGCGGCCTCGTCCCGGACGACCACACGACGCTGCTCTCGCTGCCCGGGGTGGGGGAGTACACGGCCGCCGCGGTGGCCTCCTTCGCCTTCCGCCGACGCCATGTGGTGCTGGACACCAACGTCCGCCGGGTGTTCGCCCGTGCGGTGACGGGCGTCGAGTACCCGGCGCAGGCCACGACGGCCGCCGAGCGGCGGACGGCGACGGCACTGCTGCCCGAGGACGCGGAGACGGCGGCGACCTGGGCGGTCGCCGTGATGGAGCTCGGCGCGCTGGTCTGTACGGCGCGGAGCCCGGAGTGCGGCGACTGCCCGCTGTTCACCGGCTGCGCCTGGCAGCGGGCAGGCCGCCCGCCGTACGAGGGCCCGGCCCGGCGCGGCCAGTCGTACGAGGGGACGGACCGGCAGGTCCGCGGGAAGCTCCTGGCGGTGCTGCGCGCCGAGCACGGCACCGTCGAGCAGGCCCGGCTGGACGCCGTCTGGCCGGACGCGGTGCAGCGGGCCCGGGCGCTGGACGGCCTGGTCGCCGACGGCCTGGTCGAGCCGGTCGAGCAGGGCGTCTACCGGCTGCCGCAGTAGTTCCCGGAGCAGCTCCCGGTGCACCGGAGTTCCCGGAGCAGTTCCCGGTGCACCGGCCGGAATGACAGGAAGGCCCGGCCGCCGCGGCAGGCTGCCGGTGCACCGGCCGGTATGACGGAAAATCCCCCTTCCCGCTCTCGTGGGAGAGGGGCAAGGGGGATTTCCGGACCGCGGACGTCAGATGGCGACGGCCTCGGCGTTGGGCTCGGTGGCCTTGCCGTCGCCGTCCGACGCCGGCGCACCGGCGCCCCGCAGCGGGACCTCGCGCACGAAGAGCGCGGCGGCGACCGCGATGACCGCGACCGCGGCACCCCACAGGAAGACGGTGTGCATGCCGTTGGCCACCGCGTGGTGGTACGCGTCCTGGACGGGGGCGGGCAGCGCCTTGAGCGCGGCCGGGCTCAGCTGGCTCGGGTCGCCCTTGCCGCCGCCGTTCGCGGCCGCGTCGCCGAGCCGGTCCTTCATGGTCTCGGTGACCCGGCTGTTGAACAGCGCGCCGAACAGCGCGACGCCGAAGGAGCCGCCGATGGTGCGGAACAGGGTGGCGGTGGAGCTGGCCACGCCCATGTCCTTCAGCTCGACGCTGTTCTGCGCGACCAGCATGGTGATCTGCATCAGGAAGCCCATGCCGGCGCCGAGCACGACCATCCAGCAGGAGGCGGCGAAGCTGCCGGTGTCGGTGGAGAGCGTGGAGAGCAGCACCAGGCCGGCGGTCATCACGATCGTGCCGATGATCGGGAAGATCCGGTACTTGCCGGTCTTGGTCACCGCCTGGCCGACCACCAGCGAGACGACCAGCATGCCGAACATCATCGGCATCAGCAGCAGGCCGGAGTTGGTGGCCGAGGCGCCCTGCACGATCTGCTGGTAGAGCGGCAGGAAGACGGTCGAGCCGAACATCACGAAGCCGACGACGAAGCCGATGATCGAGACCAGGGTGAAGTTCAGGTTCTTGAACAGGCCGAGCGGGAGCATCGGCTCCTGGACCCGCTGCTCGACGTAGCAGAAGGCGATCAGGGTGGCGGCGGCCAGCGCAGCCAGGCCCAGGATCTGCTTGGAGCCCCACGCGTACTGCTGGCCGCCCCAGGTGGTGATCAGGGTGAGCGCGGTGATGCCGGTGGTGAGCAGGACCGCACCGAGGTAGTCGATCCGGGCGTTGTTGCGGACCTTCGGGAGCTTCAGGGTGACCATGACGACGGCGAGCGCGACCAGGCCGAGCGGCAGGTTGATGTAGAAGGTCCAGTGCCAGCTCAGGTGGTCGGTGATGAAGCCGCCGACGAGCGGGCCGCCGATGGTGGCGAGCGCCATCACCGCGGCGAACATGCCCTGGTACTTGCCGCGGTCGCGCGGCGGGACGAGCGCGCCCATGATCGACATCACGCCGACCATCAGACCGCCGGCGCCGAGGCCCTGGAGGGCGCGGAAGCCGATTAGCTCGTTCATGTTCTGGGAGAGGCCGGAGAGGGCCGAGCCCACCAGGAAGATCACGATCGAGGTGAGGAAGGTGCCCTTGCGGCCGTAGAGGTCGCCGAGCTTGCCCCAGATCGGGGTGGAGGCGGCGGTGGCCAGGGTGTAGGAGGTGACCACCCAGGACAGGTGCTCGGCGCCGCCGAGGTCGCCGACGATGGTCGGCATCGCGGTGCCGACGATCAGGCCGTCGAGCATGGCGAGCAGCATGGTGACCACCAGGCCGACCATGACCAGGCGGATCTCACGGGGGGAGCGCGGCTGCTCCTCCTCCTCGGACGTCTTCTTCTCCGGTGCCGGGTTGTCGGCCTTGGGTTGTGACATGGGGGTGTCTCCCGGACAGGATCGGACGATCGTTCGGGCCTTCGACGGCACTTACTTGTCGCCCGGCTAGTTTGTTGACCGTGGGCACGGTAGGTTGTGCGCTAGCCGGTCGTCAAGCCAGTTTCTCGGCCGGCGGCCTGGGCAGGGAGAATGAGCCCGGGGGTGGGTGCTGAGGGGCACCCGAGAACGAGCAGCAGTCAACCGACGCAGTCATGAGGCAGGCCATGGGTACTCCGCACAGCCCCCGCAGCGACACCCGGGCCCGCATCATCGTGGTCGCGCTGGAGCTCTTCTCGGAACAGGGCTACGAACAGACCTCGCTGCGGGAGATCGCCGACCGGCTGGGCGTCACCAAGGCCGCGCTCTACTACCACTTCAAGACCAAGGACGACATCGTCCACGGCATCGTGGAGAGCATGGCCGCGCCGATCGACGAGACCCTCGCGTGGGGCGCCGAACAGCCGTGGACCCCGGAGCTGCGGGACGAGCTGATCCGGCGGTTCGCGGCCGGCATGTCCGAGCGGGCACCGCTGCTGCGCTTCTTCCACGAGAACCAGCCCGCACTGCGCGACTCGCCGGCCGGGCTGGAGTTCAAGGAGCGGATGGTCGCGATGGTCCGCCTGGTGCACGGCCCGCAGGCCACCTTCGAGGACCGGCTGCGCGCCGCCATGTCGCTGTTCACCATCAACTCGGCGCTGTTCCTGCTCAAGCAGGACGCCTGCGACGGCGAGGCCGCCGGGCACATCCCGGACGACGTGGTGAGGGCGGACTCGCTGGAGGAGGCGATGGCGGCCGCGCAGCGCGTCGCCCTGGAGATCGGCGCCCTGATCGACCACCCCGCGGCGCACGTCTGACCGGCGCGGTCGACACTGACGCCCGAGGGGCGGCCCGGCTCCGGGCCGCCCCTCGGGCGGGTGCGCGGGCCGGTCAGAACCCGGTGACCCCGTGCCCGGAGAGGTACGCGATCGGGTTGATCACCGAGCCGTAGTGGTTGCTGGAGCGGATCTCGAAGTGCAGGTGCGGCCCGGTCGAGTTGCCGGTGTTCCCGGAGCGGCCGATCTGCTCGGCAGCCGACACGCGCTCGCCCGCCTTCACCGAGATCGCCGACATGTGCGCGTACTGCGCGAAGCGCCCGTCGGCGAGCCGGAGCACGACCTCCTTGCCGTAGGCGCCGTCCCAGCCGGCCGACACCACGGTGGCGTTGCCGACCGCGAGCAGCGGGGTGCCCGGGGCGACGGCGAAGTCCACCCCGGTGTGGTAGCCGGCCGCGTACTCGGGGTTGGCCACCCCGTACGGGTTGCTGGTCGGCGCGCCCGGGACGGGGGCGGACCACTCGGGTGCCGGAGCGGGTGCCGGCGCGGGCGCGGGCTCGGGGGCCGGGGCCGGGGCCGGGGCCGGCGCGGGCTCGGGGGCGGGCGCGGACGCAGGCGCCTGGTCCGCGGAGGGGGCGGCCGCGGGCGGCTCGGGGGCCTGCAGGTTGGCGGCGACCGCCACGTACTCCTGTGCGGAGCCGTGTTCGTGCGGGAGCTTGTACGTGCTCGGGCCCGCCACCTGGACCAGCGCCGGGGTGGGCGCGGCGCCCTGCGCGACGGTGAACGCCGAGCTGCCGGGGGTGGTGGGGGTGACCGTCTGCGCCGAGGCGCTGCCCGGGGCGGCGACCAGCAGGGCGCCGGAGAGTATCACCGCGCTGGCCCCGACCGCGGTGACGGTGCGGTGCCGGTCGGCCCGGAGCGGGCCGCCGGGCAGGGTGTGCCGGGGCGCGGTGAGCGCGTGCAGCGGGGCGGCGTGGGTGCGGACGGCGTGGCCGAGCCGGGGCTGCCAGGCGGCCGCCTGGGTCGCCGCACGGGCGGCGAGGCGGCGGAGGGCCGGCCCCATGGGCGGGACGGAAGACATCGGGAAGCTCAACCTCACGGACGTACGGGGCAGCACAACGAGCCCGTTCGGGCGTGCTGAGCGGGGGACCACTCAGGTGTAACCGTCACCGCGCGGACTCCCAAACGGTGTGACGTACTACGGCGTGTAGTCGGCGTCGTGCCGGAGATTCAAGCCGACGGAGTAACGATCATGTGATCCGATCCTCCGTTCGGGGGCCGGGCCACTCCGGACGCCCGCTCCTCGCGTCTACTACCGCCGGTCGTACCGCTGTGGACCCCTGTGACCAGTCCCACCCGCCGCCGGGGTTCGGACGTTTCCGCGGCACGAATCCCGGGCACGTGCCCGCACCGCTGACCGGGCGCCCCTGCTGCGGGACCATCGACGCATGTATCCCAACAGGAGCGAATCCACCGAAGGCGGCCACGGCCCGGGCCTCCAGGAGCGCCGCTTCGCCGCGCGGCGCGGCTGCGAACGGCTGCTCTCCGGTGCCCGGCCGCTGAGCCTGCGCGAGCACCTCGCCGCCCTGGCCGAGGACGCCGAGGGCGTGTACGACCTGGACCGGCGGCCGGACATGTACGGCGACGGGGTGGTCCGCGCCCTGGAACAGAAGGTCGCCGGGCTGCTCGGCACCGAGGACGCGGCGTTCTTCCCGACCGGCACCATGGCCCAGCAGGTCGCGCTGCGGATCCACGCCGAGGCCGCCGGGCTGCCGACGATCGCGACCCACCCGCTCGGCCACACCGAGCAGCACGAACGCCACGCGCTGACCGTGCTCAGCGGCCTGCGCAGCGTCTGGCCCACCGTCGCGCCGAGGCTGCCGACCGTGGCCGAGCTGGAGGCGTTCGACGAGCCGTACGCCGCGATGATCCTGGAGCTGCCGCTGCGCGAGGCCGGGTTCGTGCTGCCGTCCTGGGCCGAGCTGGAGGCGGTCGCCGCGGTGGTCCGGGAGAAGCACCACGCGGCGCTGCACCTGGACGGGGCCCGGATCTGGGAGTCGGCCGTCCACTTCGGCCGGTCGCTGCCGGAGATCGCCGCCATGGCCGACTCGGTCTACGTCTCCTTCTACAAGACCCTCGGCGGGATCAGCGGCGCCGCGCTGGCCGGCCGCTCGGCCTTCGTCCGGACCGCCAGGGCCTGGCGGCACCGCTACGGCGGCCAGCTCTTCCAGCAGTGGCCGGCCGCGCTGGCCGCGCTCGCCGGGCTGGACCGCGAACTGCCGCGGCTGCCCGGGTACGTGGCGCACGCCAAGACCGTCGCGGCGGCGCTCGCCGATTCGTTCGCGGTCGTTCCGGGGGCCCGGATCCACCCGGCCCCGCCGCACACCCACCAGTTCCAGCTCTGGCTGCCGTACGCCCCGGAGGAGCTGGACACGGCGGGTCTGCGGCTGGCCGAGGAGGCGGGGACGGCGCTGTTCGGCTCCTGGCGGGAGCAGGGCCTGCCGGGCCTGTCGATGACCGAGGTCACGGTGGCGGCCGACGCGCTGGACTGGACCGAGAAGGAGGTCGCGGAGGCGGTGGACGCCTTTCTCGCGCTGCTGCCGAGGAGGCCGTTCTGAGGGCCTGAGAGCACGGACCTGAAAAGACGTCCGGCCCGCCCCCGCGGGTGCGGGGACGGGCCGGACGGTGAATCAGTGGTGCCTGGTCAGAGGCTGATCGTCACTGCTCGGCGCGATCAGTTGTCGACCGGGCGGACCCGGATCCAGGTCTCCAGGTAGTTCGAGGACTCGTTCTCGACCTCGATGCTGGTGCCCGTCTTCGGGACGATGACGCTGCTGTACGGGTTGTCCTTCGACCAGTAGTCCTTCAGGTCGCTGAACTCGTCGACGCCCTTGGCCTTCGGGACGATCGTCTCGACGCCGTTCTTGTGCAGGGTCAGCCCGTCGGTCCTGCGCGAGCCGAAGGTCGAGTCGTAGCCCTGGATGCGCGGGCGCATCAGGGTGCCGTCGGCCCACTTCGTCGGGGTCGGGTGCGAGTCGATCGGCAGGATCAGACCCTGGCCCGGGTGGTTGGTGACGTTGTTGTCGGTCTGCGACTCGTCCCAGTACCAGATCAGCAGACCGGCCTGGTACGGGTAGTGCTCCACCCAGTTCGGCTTGGCGGCACCGAAGCCGAAGTTGTACGGGCCGGTCTTGAGGGTCCGGTCGTACGAGATGTACTGGCGGTTCTCGGCGATGTAGTACTGGGCGTAGTCGTTGGAGAACTTGCCCGAGATGCGCGAGAAGCCCTTGGCGGCCCAGCCGTTGTCACCGTTCTCGGCACCGTCGGTGAAGACGGTGGCGCCGTCGGCGGTGACGACGATGTCGTCCAGGGCCAGGCCCTTCAGGTGCAGGCCGCCGTCGGTGGTGTTGTGGAAGCGGACCTTGACGGCCTTGCCCGCGTAGGCGTCCAGCGGGAAGACCAGGTCGCCCCACTTGTTGCCCGAGTTGCCGCTCAGCGACGCCTTGTCGGCGGCGTTGTGCGGGAGGGCGGTGCCGTTGAAGGTGCCCTCCAGGGCCTTCCAGGTGGCGCCACCGTCGGTGGAGACCTCGCCGTAGGCGTAGTCGAAGTCCTGCTCCAGGTCGTACCAGGCCTTCGCGGAGAGCGAGCCCGAGGTCTTCCCGGTCAGGTCGACGTCGCGGGTCAGCGTGACGTTCAGGTCGTCGGCGCTGCCGCTCCACCACTCGTTGGCACCCGCGAACGGGGTGTTGATCGTGGTGGTGACGGTCTTCTTCGGCAGGTCGACGACCAGCGCCTGCGGCAGCTTGGAGTTGTACTCCACCGGGCCGATGTGGTGGGTCGACTCGGTGCCGGCCTTGGCCTTGTCGAACTTCAGCCAGCCGAGCTTGAGCTTGCTCCAGACGTCGAGGTCGTTCGGCATGTCGCCGATCGAGTTCTTGCCCTCGCCCAGCCAGGAGCCGGAGGACATCAGCGACCAGAAGCCGACCGAGTTGTCGATCCCGCTGCCCGAGGTGTCGTACAGGTCCGGCAGACCGAGGTCGTGACCGTACTCGTGGGCGAAGACACCGAGGCCGCCGTTCTCGGGCTGCATGGTGTAGTCGCCGATCCAGATGCCGGTGTCACCGACCGGGGTGCCGCCGAGCAGGTTGTTCGACGGACCGGTCGAGCCGGCCTGGGTGCCGTAGACGTACGAGCGGTGGGCCCAGAGGGCGTTGTCGCCCTGCTTGCCGCCGCCCGCCGACTGGTCCTCACCGGCGTGCACGATCTGGAAGTGGTCGATGTAACCGTCGGGCTCGTTGAAGTTGCCGTCGTGGTCGTAGTCGTACCGGTCCCACTGGTCGTACTGCGCGATGGTGGCCTTGATCTGAGCGTCCGTCTGGCCCTTGGCCTTCTGGTCGGCGACCCAGGCGTTGATGCCGTCGCGGATCAGGTCCTGCGCGTTGGAGCAGACGTGCGAGCCGCAGTAGTCCGAGCCGTAACGGGCCTCGTTCCACGGCACCTTCACCCAGTCGGTGACCTGGCCGTCGACCGAGTAGCGGCCCGAGGACTGCTTCTCGTAGAAGGTCTTCAGCGAGTCCTGGGTCTTGCTGAAGTACATGTCCTGGTAGTGCGACTGGTTGTAGTCGGCCTGCCAGAGCGTCGAGTTGTTGGTCGCCGCGTCGGGCTTCTCGATCTGGTTGTGCTGCGGGCCGGGCGTGCCGCCGTACTTGACCTTGCCGTCCGGCGTCTTCGTGGTGCTGTCCACCTGGTCGCTGAAGTCGACCAGGATGGTGAAGATCTTGTCCGTACGCTCACGGGCCAGCTCGACGTACTTGTCCTTGCCGAGCTTGATGCTGCTGCCGCCGCCGTGCTGCTCGATCTGGGCGGTGCCGGCGAGCAGCTGCTCGGTGGCAGCCTTCTGCTCGGCCTCGACCTTCTCGGTGAGCGGGCCCGGCAGGTTGTGCTCAGTGCTGACCTGAACGGCGTCGGCCGGGTCCTGCGGCACCGGGGCGGATCCGGCGGCGAAGGCCGTCCCCGGGAGCAGCCCCGCGCCGAGCGCGGCTATGACCGCGGCGGCCGAAACGGCCGCAGCGGCTTTCCTGGTCATCTTCAACGTTGTGACGTCCTCCCCAAACCGGTCCGGCTCTTGGCCATCCGGTAAACCAATGAAAGACAGGTGGACGACATTTGATCCAAGGGTGGACGGAAAAGATAGACCTTGACCGTGACATGGCCACAGCGCTATGCTCCGCGACTCACTATCAGCTGACGGTCTGTCAACAACATTGGCATTAAAAGATGACAGGTGGTTCGATCGCCCCCGCACCACCCCCCGATCAGGCCCCCCACCTGCGGCATCGTGGGGTGGATCACAGCTTTTGTGGCAGCACGAAAAACGGTCTGAGCCCCCGACGCGAACGCCGGGGGCTCAGACCGTTTGCTGTTATCTGTTAAATGTTGCTACTTCGTCAGGTCCGGACCCGGCGAGGCAACAGCGGCCGGGGTGTCCGCGACCGCGGACTTCTCCACACCGCGGAAGGTGAACTTGGCCTCCTTGCCGTCACCCTCGACACCGACGACCACGATGTGGCCGGCCCGCAGCTCGCCGAAGAGGATCTTCTCGGAGAGGTGGTCCTCGATCTCGCGCTGGATGGTGCGGCGCAGCGGACGGGCACCCAGGATCGGGTCGTAGCCGCGCTTGGCCAGCAGCTTCTTGGCCTCGACGCTGAGCTCCAGGCCCATGTCGCGGTCCTTGAGGCGGCCGTCCACCTTGTCGATCATCAGGTCGACGATCTGGATGATGTCTTCCTCGGACAGCTGGTGGAAGACCACGATGTCGTCGACGCGGTTCAGGAACTCGGGGCGGAAGTGCTGCTTGAGCTCCTCGCCGACCTTCGCCTTCATCCGCTCGTACCCGGTCTGGGTGTCACCCGTGGCCGCGAAGCCCAGGTTGAAGCCCTTGGAGATGTCCCGGGTGCCGAGGTTGGTCGTCATGATGATGACGGTGTTCTTGAAGTCGACCACGCGGCCCTGGGAGTCGGTCAGTCGACCGTCCTCCAGGATCTGCAGCAGCGAGTTGAAGATGTCCGGGTGGGCCTTCTCGACCTCGTCGAAGAGGACGACGGAGAACGGCTTGCGGCGCACCTTCTCGGTCAGCTGCCCGCCCTCCTCGTAGCCCACGTAGCCGGGAGGCGAACCGAAGAGCCGGGAGACGGTGTGCTTCTCCGAGAACTCGGACATGTCGAGCGAGATCAGCGCGTCCTCGTCGCCGAAGAGGAACTCGGCGAGCGTCTTGGACAGCTCGGTCTTACCGACACCGGACGGGCCGGCGAAGATGAACGAGCCGCCGGGGCGCTTCGGGTCCTTGAGGCCCGCACGGGTGCGCCGGATGGCCTGGGAGAGCGCCTTGATGGCGTCCTTCTGGCCGATGACGCGCTTGTGCAGCTCGTCCTCCATGCGCAGCAGCCGGGAGGACTCCTCCTCGGTGAGCTTGAAGACCGGGATGCCGGTGGCGGTGGCCAGGACCTCGGCGATGAGCTCCTCGTCCACCTCCGCGACGACGTCCATGTCGCCGGCCTTCCACTCCTTCTCGCGCTTGGCCTTGGCCTGCAGGAGCTGCTTCTCGTCGTCGCGCAGGGACGCGGCCTTCTCGAAGTCCTGCGCGTCGATCGCGCTCTCCTTCTCGCGGCGCACGTCGGCGATCTTCTCGTCGAACTCGCGCAGGTCCGGCGGCGCGGTCATCCGGCGGATGCGCATCCGGGAGCCGGCCTCGTCGATCAGGTCGATGGCCTTGTCCGGCAGGAAGCGGTCCGAGATGTAGCGGTCGGCCAGGGTGGCGGCGGCGACCAGGGCGGCGTCCGTGATGGAGACCCGGTGGTGGGCCTCGTAGCGGTCGCGCAGGCCCTTGAGGATCTCGATGGTGTGCGGCAGCGACGGCTCGGCGACCTGGATCGGCTGGAAGCGGCGCTCCAGCGCGGCGTCCTTCTCCAGGTGCTTGCGGTACTCGTCCAGCGTGGTGGCACCGATGGTCTGCAGCTCGCCACGGGCCAGCATCGGCTTGAGGATGCTGGCGGCGTCGATGGCGCCCTCGGCGGCGCCCGCGCCGACCAGGGTGTGCAGCTCGTCGATGAACAGGATGATGTCGCCGCGGGTGCGGATCTCCTTGAGCACCTTCTTCAGGCGCTCCTCGAAGTCACCGCGGTAGCGCGAGCCGGCCACCAGGGCGCCCAGGTCCAGCGTGTAGAGCTGCTTGTCCTTGAGCGTCTCCGGGACCTCGCCCTTGACGATCGCCTGGGCCAGGCCCTCGACTACGGCGGTCTTGCCGACGCCGGGCTCACCGATCAGCACGGGGTTGTTCTTGGTGCGGCGGGACAGCACCTGCATGACCCGCTCGATCTCCTTCTCGCGCCCGATGACCGGGTCGAGCTTGGCCTCGCGGGCGGCCTGGGTGAGGTTGCGGCCGAACTGGTCCAGGACCAGCGAGGTCGACGGGGTGCCCTCGGCGGGCCCGCCGGCGGTGGCCGACTCCTTGCCGCCGCCGGTCTGGTAGCCGGAGAGCAGCTGGATGACCTGCTGGCGCACCCGGTTGAGGTCGGCGCCCAGCTTCACCAGGACCTGGGCGGCGACGCCCTCGCCCTCGCGGATCAGGCCGAGCAGGATGTGCTCGGTGCCGATGTAGTTGTGGCCGAGCTGCAGGGCCTCGCGGAGCGACAGCTCCAGGACCTTCTTCGCCCGGGGGGTGAAGGGAATGTGACCGGACGGGGCCTGCTGGCCCTGGCCGATGATCTCCTCGACCTGCTGGCGAACAGCCTCTAGAGAAATCCCGAGGCTCTCCAGGGCCTTAGCGGCGACACCCTCACCCTCGTGGATCAGACCCAGGAGGATGTGCTCGGTGCCGATGTAGTTGTGGTTGAGCATCCGGGCTTCTTCCTGAGCCAGGACGACAACCCGCCGCGCGCGGTCGGTGAACCTCTCGAACATCGTTTATCGCTCCTCAGAGCGGTCGGGCAGTTCGGGGTCGGTCCCCGCCCTGTCCTTCCGCATGCTAGTCCCGCTCAGCGGCGCGGCCCACGGATTCACTCCCCCGTACGGGAGCGACATGCTGCGCGACCAGCCGACACCAATCCCAACCTGATGCTGGGAGACGGTGTTCCCACAGGTGGGCCGGATGCACCAGATACCGCTACGCCATCGGCGAACATCGCCGGACTCGGCGGATCCGGAACGGCCCCCGGCCGGTCGCACGTACTGCCCCGGGCGGGGTCCAGGACCCCGTCCACCTGCATTCATACCCGGTATCGGGGTGGTTCTCGCGCAGTTTCCGCGGTGGCGGTGTTCGCCTGGCGAGAAGTCGGCCGGCGGTGACGGTGGTTCAGCTGCGGCCGCTGTGGCCGGTAGGCCATCCCGGTGGTGCCTGCGTTACCGCTTCGCCCCTACAGCGTTGCACAGCCTGTGATTGTTCCGCCGCCCGGAACGCCGCCCGGAACGCCGCCCGGAACCCTGCCCCGAACGCTGCCCGGAACGCCGGCCGGACCGGTGCCCGCCGCCCGGGCGCGCGCCGCGGGGCGCGGAGGAGGATCCCTCCGCGCCCCGCGCGTGTGCCAGGAACACCGCCGGCCCGCGCCGGCGCCCCGCACCTGATCCGGCGGCGCCGGGGTCAGGCCGCGTTGGCCTTGTCGTAGGCCTCGCGGACGGTGCTCGGCACCCGGCCGCGGTCGTTGACCTCCAGGCCCTGCTCCTTGGCCCACGCGCGGATCTTGGCGGTGTCCGGAGCGCTGCCGGACGGGCGCGGAGCCGTGCCACGGCCCGGGCGGCGGGCGCCGGCGAGCCGGCCGCTCTGCTTGCGGCCCTTCTCCACGTACGGCGCCAGCAGACCGCGGAGCTTGTCCGCGTTGGCGCTCTTCAGATCGATCTCGTAGGCAACGCCGTCGAGCGCGAACGTCACCGTCTCGTCCGCCGAACCACCGTCGAGATCGTCTTCAAGAATGACCTGCACCCTCTGTGCCACGGGCTTCCCTTTCCGCTAAACGACCCATTGCCTAAGGAAAGGAAAGCGCCTTTCAGCGGAAAACACAAACCCCTGAGGGGGTCGGGAGCCGCTCACAGGTGCAGCAGCATGCGCGAGTTGCCCAGAGTGTTGGGCTTCACCCGCTCCAGGTCGAGGAACTCCGCGACACCTTCATCGTACGAGCGGAGAAGTTCTTCATAGACATCCGTAGCGATCGCCGCCGGGTCTGTCGTACCATCATCGGTTTCCTGGACCTCGCCGATCTCGACGAAACCGTGTTTCGCGAAGAAGGGCACCTCGAAGGTCAAGCAGAAAATCCGACGGACGCCCAGCCAGCGCGCGGTCTGCAGCAGCTTCTCCAGCAGCAGGTGTCCGACGCCGTGTCCGCGGCAGGAGGGATCGACGGCGAGCGTACGAACCTCCGCGAGGTCCTCCCACATGACGTGCAGCGCGCCGCAGGCCACCACCGCCCCGTTGTCGTCGCGTTCCGCGACCCAGAACTCCTGGACGGACTCGAACAGTGTGACGGTGGGCTTGTCGAGCAGAATGCCGTCGCGCGAGTAGGCGTCGATGAGCCTGCGCACTGTCCGCACGTCCGTGGTCCGCGCCCGGCGGATGGTGACCTCCATGGCGGGACGTTATCGCGCCGGCCCCGCCCCGGTCTCCCCGGTATCCGCCCCGGGCCCGGCGGAATCCGGCGGGGCCGGATCGGTCGGGAACAGAGCGGCCACCCGCAGCGCGTCCCGCAGCGCCTCCCGTTGCTCGGGCGACATCAGGCCGAAGAAGTGCACCAGGGCGGCCGCCGGATTGTCACTGGTGGCCCAGGCGTCGTTCATCAGGGCCGCCGTGTACGCCTCGCGGGACGAGACCGGTTCATATCGATAGGCCCGGCCGGCGCGCTCCCGGCGCAGCCAGCCCTTTCTGTGGAGCTTGTCCAGGACGGTCATCACCGTGGTGTACGCGATTTCGCGTTCCGACTGCAGATCCAGCAGAACCTCGCGAACCGTGACCGGTCGGTTCCACTGCCACACCCGGGTCATGATGGCGTTCTCAAGTTCGCCGAGTTGCCGGACCATAGTGCGGCCAGGATAGGGAGTGAATGGGGCAAATCTTGTGAAGTGCTGCCAAACCGGCGCGCCGCCACCCCGGGAATCGGGAATGGCGGCGCGCCGGAGTCCGCGGGCGGCTGACGGCGTCAGTCGACCAGGTCCTCCTTGGCCTTCTGGGCCCCGCCCTGGCTGCGGATGATGGCCCGCACCAGGAAGCCGAATCCGATCGCCATGACCAGCGGCGGGACGATCGCGCTGACGTAGTCCATCAGGTCACTCCTCCTCGGTCTTCTCCGCCGCGGTGGCGGCGGACGCCTTGGGCTCCGGCTTGACCAGCGGGAAGAGCACGGTCTCCCGGATGTTCTTGCCGGTGAGCAGCATGATCAGGCGGTCCACCCCGAGGCCGAGGCCGCCGGTGGGCGGCATCGCGTACTCCAGGGCCCGCAGGAAGTCCTCGTCGACCTGCATCGCCTCGACGTCGCCGCCGGCCGCGAGCAGGGACTGCGCGGTCAGGCGGGCACGCTGCTCGACCGGGTCGACCAGCTCGGAGTAGGCCGTGCCGATCTCGGTGCCGAAGATCACCAGGTCCCACTTCTCGGCCACGCCCGCGATCGAGCGGTGCTGGCGGGTGAGCGGGGACACCTCGGTCGGGTAGTCCTTGATGAAGGTCGGCGCGACGGCGTTCTCCTCCAGCAGGCGCTCGACCATCTCCAGCACGATCTGGCCGTGGCCCCACTCCTTCTCGAAGGGGATGCCGTGCTCGGTGGCCAGCTTGCGCAGCTCCTCGACGCCGGTCTCCGGGGTGACCTCGGTGCCCAGGTGGGCGGAGATGCCGGGGTAGACGCTGACCTCGGCCCACGGCTCGGCCAGGTCGATCTCGTGCTCGACGCCGTGCGGGTCCAGGCCGCGGATCACCGTGGTGCCCAGCGCGTCCCGGGCGGCGTTGATGATCGTCGCCCGGATCAGCTCGGCCTGGGTGTCGTAGTCGCCGTAGGCCTCGTACGACTCCAGCGAGGTGAACTCCGGGTTGTGGGTGGAGTCCGCGCCCTCGTTGCGGAAGTTGCGGTTGATCTCGAAGACCTTCTCCGCGCCGCCGACCACCAGCCGCTTGAGGTACAGCTCGGGGGCGATCCGCATGAAGAGGTCGATGTCGTACGCGTTGATGTGGGTCTTGAACGGACGCGCGTTGGCGCCGCCGTGCACCGGCTGGAGCATCGGGGTCTCGACCTCGATGTAGCCGCGCTCCTCGTAGGTGCGGCGGATCGAGCGGACCACCTTGGAGCGCAGGTGCAGGATCTCGCGGGCCTCGGGGTTGACGATCAGGTCGACGTACCGCTGGCGGACCCGGGCCTCCGGGTCGGTCAGGCCCTTGTGCTTGTCCGGCAGCGGGCGCAGGCACTTGGCGGTGAGCGCCCACTTGTCCACCATCACCGACAGCTCGCCGCGGCGGGAGGTGATCACCTCGCCCTCGACGCCGACCTGGTCGCCGAGGTCGATGTCGGACTTCCAGGCCGCCAGCCGCTCCTCGCCCAGCTTGTCCAGGGAGAGCATCACCTGGAGGTCGCCGCTGCCGTCGCGCAGGGTGGCGAAGCAGAGCTTGCCGCCCGTCCGGGAGAGGATCACGCGGCCGGTGATGCCGGCCCGCTCGCCGGTCGCGGTGTCCGGAGCGAGGTCCGGGTGCTTGGCACGGAGGTCCGCGATGGTGCTGGTCCGGGGGAAGCCGACCGGGTACGGGTCGACGCCGGCCGCCCGGAGCCGGTCCAGCTTCTCGCGCCGGACGCGCATCTGCTCGGGAAGGTCGTCGGTCGCGGGGAGGGGGCTCTGATCGCTCACCCCACAAGGGTAGCCAGCCACACACCGTGCTCCGCCACGGGATATCCGCAGCGCGTGCCGCGCCGCACGGCAGAAGGGGGAGAGCGCAGGGCTCTCCCCCTTTCCGTCAGCGCCAGATCACATAGAAGGTCCTACCGGCGTAGGACATCCGGGTGCCGTCCGTACTCACCGCGGTGACGGTTAGGTTCTGAATGCCCCAGTTGTTCGGTACGACGTCGACTGTCGCACCGCCATTGACCGGACGGACGGTCGGCGCCTCGGTGTCGTAGATTCCGGCGAAGCTGTACCTGAAGTACGCCAGCTGGAAGCCGGGCTCGATCTCGTCCGTCGTGGCGGTGAAGGTGAATCGCACCGGTTGGCCCATGTACACCGGGTCCTTGGGCTCCGACATGGTCATGGTGAAGCCGGGATCCTGGCTGGCCCTGAAGTAGCACGGCGCGCTGGCCGGAGAGGTGTGTACCCCGTCGGTGGTGTACGCGTACCAGCTGTACGCGTTGCCCTTGACCACATGGCCCTCGAAGATCAGTGCGTAGACCGGTCGGCCGTCGGGCTGGACCGTGTTGGTCGCGAACGATTTGGTGCCCTCCGGGCCCGTCAAGACGATCTGGGTCCAGACCGGCCCGGTGGCGCCGGGAAGCTTGCCTGCGGTCGCGAAGAGCGGGGAGGCCGAGATGCTCGGGATGAACCAGCGACCGGGGCTGGGTGTGTCACAGCCCGTGTGGTTCATCGACAGCCCGGTCGGGCCGCCCTGGGGTGCGGTGAAGTAGCCGAACACGTCGACCACCACGTCCACCGAGCCGGAGTGGTTGTAGAAGTTGACGTCCCCGGAGCCGTCGACGGGGACGATCACCGTGTTGGCCACGGTCTGCCCCGCCGTGTAGTTCAGGTTCGAGCTGCTCGGCCGCGGGCTCCCGCCCGGGTAGACGTCGAGGTGGCTGGTGGCCGTCGGGCCGGTCGCGGTCACGTTCAGCACGACGGCGCTCACCTTGCCGGCGGGCAGGGCCGGCTCGTCGCCGACGGACCAGCTCAGGATCTCGCCCGGGCCGACCGGGTGGTGACCAGGGTCGCGGGTGTCCAGGACCCGGGCCGGGCCGGCGGAGGTGAAGCCGGAGCCGCTGGGGGCGCCGGTGTAGAAGCCGAACACGTCCACGACCAGGTCGGCCGAGCCGACGTGGTTGTAGAGGTCGACGCTGCCGTCGGCCCCGAGCGGGACGGTGACGAGGTTGGGCACCGTCCGGCCCGCGGTGAAGTTGAGGTTCGAGGTGACCGGCCGGGCGGTGCCGTGCGGGTACACCGTGAGGAAGCTGGAGTCCTCGGTGTCGGTGGCGGTGACGTTGAGCACCACGGCCGTGGCCCCGGCGGCCGGGACGCGGTTGCGCCCGGCGAGCGCGAGGTTGACCGTGGCATCGGTGCCGACCGGCTGCGCGGTGCCGCCCGGACCGGTCGTGCGGGTGTCCAGCGCCCGCGACGGGGTGACGGGCTGGAAGGTCGAGGCGGTCGCCGCGGGGTCGTCCGTGTAGTAGCCGAACAGGTCGGCGATCAGGCTGGCCGAGCCGACGTGGTTGTAGACGTCGACGTACCCGTTGGACACCGGGACGGTGACCAGGTTGGCGACCGTCTGGCCGGGGGTGAAGTTGAGGTTGGACGTCCCGGGCCGGGGCCGGCCGTCGGGGTGCACGGTGACGAAGCTGTTCTCGGTGGTGTCCGTCGCCGTCACGTTCAGGACCACTGCCGTGGCACCGGGCGCGAGCTGTCCGACCGGGAAGCGGAGGGTGCTGTCGCCGCCGAGCGGCCCCTCGGTCGGGACGCCGATGGCGGCCCGGGTGTCCAGGAGCCTGGTGAGGTCCGTCTGGACGAACCGGCCGGGCTGGACGGCGGCGGGCGGGACGGGGTCGCCGGGGGAGACGGCCGGTGCGGCGGACGCCGGCACGGTGACCGCCGCGAGGGCCAGGGTGGTCGCGGCGACCGCGAGGCGCAGCAGTGTGCGCGGCGGTGCCCAGGCCCGGGGCCGCGGCGGGTAGGGGGTGGACCGGTCCATCCATGCTCCAGGGATCGCGAGTCGGCAGATCAGGGAGCGAACGATGGCGGACCGCGCACGGTCCGGCCCGGCCACGGGCATCGTGACCGGTGAAACGAACGAAAGAGTGTTCCTGTAGAGCCCGCCCCCGCCGGAGGCGTACTCCGGCAGCACACAGTCATACCAGCGGGGTGATCATCGGGGTTGCCCTTTGACGATCACTGTTCGGCAACGAAGAGACGAAGAGAGAGGGGCGGTGGGCCGTCGGCCCACCGCCCCTCTCGGCCCTCCCGGTCAGCCGGTGCCGGTGGCGAGTTCCAGTCCCTCCTCCGGCGCGGAGGGGGGAGCGGGGCGGGCCGGAGGCTTGGGGCGGCGGCCGAAGAGCTCGGCGGGGGTGGGCATCCGGTGCGGGCGGGGCGCGGACGCGGGGGTGGCGGGCTGCTCGGTGCCGGCGTCGGTGCTGCTCATCGGAATCCGTCCTCCAACAGGGGTGGGGAGACTGCTCGGGGGTGCGGCGGGGCTCGGTACGGCGACGAGGTGGCGCTGGCCGGTGGTGAGGGCGAGCCGTTCGCGGACGGCGGCCTCGGCCAGTGCGTGGCAGCGGCCGGCCAGCCGCGAGCGGCGGGCCCGCTCGCTCTGGCCGCAGGGCTGGCGGGTCAGGCCGCGCAGCGCGGTGAGGTCCTCGGGCCCCGGGAGGTAGCCGTCGGTCACCGCCTCCTCCAGGCGTTCCAGGTAGCCGCGGGCGCTGCCGGGCAGCGCGGCCCGGTAGCGGCCGAGGTCGGCGAGCAGGAAGGTGCGCAGTCGGCCGCCCTCCTGGACGGCTTCGTCGATCGCCTCGGTCAGGCGCAGGGCCTCCTGGACGTCCTCGGCCCACATGTCCGCGCCCGCGCCGGCGAACGGCAGCCGGTCGGGGGCCTGGAGATGGAGGGGGACGGCAGGGTGCAGGGCTTGGGCGAGGGCGCGGCGCAGCACGCGGACTTCGTCGGCGCTGAAGGCCATGCCGCCGCGCGATCCGTGTGGCGTAGGCATGGGTTGACACTACGTGAGGAATATCCGATTTGTCGGTAACGTCGCGCCGATGCCCCACGTTCGGCCCGCCGAATGCCCGCGGATGTCCCGTGGACGAAGGGCCCGGGCGGGGGCCGGGGCCGTCCGCCCGGCGCCGGACCGGTGCGGCGTCAGCGTCGCAGCGCCTCCGCCGGCTGGATCCGGGCCGCGCGCCAGGCCGGGTAGACGCCGGCCAGCAGGCCGGTGGCGAGGCCGATGACCGGCGCGGCGGCCACCGTCGCGGGGTCGACGACCGGGGTCCAGTCGCGGGCCAGCGCCACGCCGAGCACCGTGAGCACCCCCAGCGAGGTGCCGACCAGGCCGCCGACCAGTCCCAGCGAGGCCGACTCGGCGAGGAACTGGCCGGTGATGTGGCGGCCCCTGGCGCCCAGCGCCCGGCGCAGGCCGATCTCGCCGGTCCGCTCCAGGACGGCGACCAGGGTGGTGTTGGCGATCCCGACGGCGCCGATCACCAGGCAGAGCCCGGCGAGCAGCAGGAAGAGCCGGTCGAGGTCGGAGGTGACGTCGGAGCGCAGTGTGCGCGGGTCCGGGGGCGGCACCGGCTTGAAGTTCTCCGGGTGGGCCGGGTCCAGGGCGAGCGCGGCCTCGTCGGCGATCTGCCGGGCCGCGCCGATCCTGGTGGAGATGACCATCTTCGCCCGGCTCCGGTCGGGCGGGCCCCACAGCCTCTCGGCGGCCCCGCGCGGCACGGTGACGGAGAGCAGCAGGTCGGCCTTGCGGCGGACGTCGCCGACGATCCCGATGACGCTGAACGGCCTGCCGTCCAGGAAGACCGCGGGTTGGGTGTCCAGCGTGGTGATCCCCAGCCGGGCCGCCACCGCGGCGCCGATCACGGCGACCTGCCGGCCGGTGCCGTCGTGCCAGGAGTCGAAGGTCCGGCCCTGGACGAGCTGCGGCTCGGCCGCCGCCAGCACGCCGGCCGAGGCGGCGACCACCGCCACCTGCTCCCCGCCGTTCGGCCGGCCGACCGGCGCGGCCCGGACGGTGCCGGTGGCCTGGTGCACCGGCCAGTAGACGCCGGCCGCCTCGACCCCGTTCAGCCGCTGGATCCGGGCGTCGGCGTCGGAGGGGAAGGAAAGGGCGGTCAGCTCCGGCCGCGGCCCGCCGGTGTCCTCGACGTTCACCTCGGTCGCGGTCAGCACGCTGAACCGGGAGTCGATCCGGGCGGAGGCGGTGGCGGTCAGGCCGAGGACGGCCACGAAGGCGCCGACCCCGAGGACGGTCCCGAGGCCGGTCAGCGTCGAGCGGGCGGGCCGCTGCAGCAGCCCGGCCAGGGCCTCGGAGAGCAGGTCGCGCAGCGGCAGCCGGGACGGCTCGACCACGGGGGTACGACGGCGCAGCCTCATGCCGCGGCCACCTCCCGCAGCACGCCGTCGCGGATCGCCACCGTCCGCCGGCCGCGGGCGGCCACCTGCGGGTCGTGGGTGATCAGCAGGACGGTCAGGCCCCGCGCGTGCAGCTCGTCCAGCAGGGCGAGGACGGACTCCGCGGTGGCGGTGTCCAGGTTGCCGGTCGGCTCGTCGCAGAGCAGCAGCGAGGGCCGTCCGACCAGTGCCCGGGCGATCGCGACCCGTTGCCGCTCGCCGCCGGAGAGCCGGGTCGGCAGGGCGTCCAGTCGGTGGCCCAGGCCCACCTGGACGAGGGCCGCGCGGGCGCGCTCCCGTCGCTCGGCGGCGGCCCGGCGGCCGCGGGCCGCCGTGTACAGCAGGGCGAGGGCGACGTTCTCGGCCGCCGAGCGGTGCGGCAGCAGGTGGAAGGACTGGAAGACGAAGCCGATCCGGCGCCCGCGCAGCGCGGTGCGGTCGCCGTCCGGGAGCGCGCCGGTGTCGATGCCGTCCAGCAGGTACCGGCCGGTGGTGGGGGTGTCCAACAGGCCGGCGAGGTTGAGGAAGGTGGACTTGCCGGAGCCGGACGGCCCGATCACCGTGACGTACTCGCCCGGGGCGACGGCCAGGTCGCAGGGCCTGAGGGCGGCGACCGGGGGCGGCCCCGGGTAGGTCAGGCCGACCTGGCGGAACTCGACGACGGGGGTGCTCACGGGGCGCCCGCCCCGGAGGCGTCCTTCACGCCGACGATCACCTGGTCGCCGGGCCCGACCGCGCCCTCGGTCAGCGGCCGGACCTCCGCGCTGCCGCCGCCGACCGTGCCCGGGGTCACCTCCACCCGGCGGCGCCGCCCGTTCTCGTAGACCGTCACCACGGTCCTGCCGTCGGCCGTCGCGGAGACCGCCGACAGCGGGACGACCAGCACCGGGCCGGCCGAGGAGGCGGCCTGGACGGTGAGGCGGACGTCCTGGCCGGCCAGCTTCGGGTCGAGCGGGGCGTCCGGCTGGACGACCAGCTGGTAGCCGGCCGGCCCGCCTCCCTGACCGCCGCCGGCCTGCTGGCCGGTGCCGCCCTGGGGGCTGCCGGGGGCGGGCTGCTGGCCGTCGCCGGGGGCGTCGGCGACGGCCGCCACCTTGGCGGTGGCCTTGACCCCGGTCACCTCGGAGAGGATCTCGACCGGCTGGCCGGGGTGGACCAGGCCCTTGTCGGAGACGGTCAGCGTGCCCTTGACCACCAGGGCCCCGGCCGAGACGGTCAGCACCCTGCCGCTGACCTCGCCGCCGATCCGGCCGGTGACGGCGTCCACCCGGGCGGGGAAGCCGGAGATGAAGAGCAGTTCGGCGGCCGGGACCATCGGGCCGTCGGCGGCTGTGACGTCGGCGGCCTTCTTCCGGAGCCTGGCGAGGTCCTCGCCGGAGCGGGCCACCTGCTTCTGGGCGGTGTCGACGGCGGTTCGCGCGGCGTCCACCGGGCTCTCGCCGGCGGAGCCCGTGCCCGCGGAGGCCGATCCCGTGCCCGTGGAGCTCGCGCCCGGGCCGGCGGAGCCCGTCACCCCGCCGCCGGGGGGCGGGGTGGCCGGCGTGCCTGCCATGGCCGTCGCGGGGCCCGGGGCCTGGGAGGACTGCTGGGACCGCTGGGCGGCCACCGCGTCGTCGTACCGCTTCCGGGCGGCCTTCAGAGCGTCCTTGGCGTCGGACAGCGCCCGCTCACCGCCGGTCACCGCGTCCTGGGCGGCCGACATCTGGGCGTCCCCGTCCGGGGAGGCCGGCAGCGGGTCGTAGCCGCGCGCCGCGTAGAACGCCGTCACCGCGGTCTTGGTCGCCGCCCCGTAGATGCCCGCAGGGTCGCCGTCCGAGCCGAATCCGAGCTCCTCCAAGGCCTGTTGGAGCTGTCGGACGTCCCGTCCGGTGGCCCCGGGCTTGAGGTCCCGGTAGACCGGGAGGTCGCCCTTGAGCGCGAACACCGGCCGCCCGGCCACCTCCAGCACCGACTGCCCGGCCCGGGCCTGGTCGCCGGCCTTCAGCGGCAGCTTGGTCACCACCGGCCTGACCCCGCCCGCCCCGCCGCCGGCCGGCGCCACGTCCACCGACTGGCCGGCGCTGACCTGCCCGCGGACCACCACCGAGTCGGTCAGCACCCGCTTCTCCACCGGGGCGGTCAGCACGTCCGCCGGCGGCGGCTTGCTCTCCGCCGCCGCCTGCGCGGGCGACTTGATCACCAGTGAGGCGGCCAGTCCGCCGCCGGAGAGGGCCACCGCGGCCGCCACCACGGCCAGCAGCAGCCGCCTGCGCCGCCGCAGCCCGTGGCGCCCGGGCCCGTCCTCCAGCGGCTCCGGCCCATCGGCCGGGGTGTCCCCGGCCGTCACCTCCGGCTCCTCGAACTCCGTCACGCCCCCACCCTCGATCCGGCCGACCGGCCGCGGCCAATCAGGCCTGTATACAACAGTATTGATGAACTGTCAGGACCGTCTCGACCTTGCGGAAGGGCCCCTGGGCCGCCGCGCTCGGCCGGCCTCGCCGTCCCTTGCGGATCCGCGCCCGGGCAGGGGCGTTCCGCGGGGAGGAGGCGCCGTACCCGTACGAGCGGCGGTCATGGAACAGGCGGGCCCCGACCGGTGGCAGCGGCCGTGCCGGCCCGCCGGCCGAACCGGCCGCGCCGGAGATCCTCCGGACGTCTGTAACATCCCCGGCCCGCCGCCGGTCATCTAGGTGTAGGGGAAAACGAGGCAGGGGAGCCCGGCAGATGGCACGAGAAGGTCAGCTTCGGACGGCAGGAGTCCAGGGCCGGGACGAGGACTTCCGGGCCTTCGCGGCGGCCCGTACCCCGCACCTGTACCGCACCGCCTGCCTCCTCACCGGCGGGGACACCCACCTGGCGGAGGACCTGGTCCAGGAGACCCTCGGGCGGATCTACGCCCAGTGGCACCGCACCTCCTGGTTCGTCCCGCGCGCCCGGATCGACAACCCGGCGGGGTACGCGCACACCGTGCTGGTGCGCGCCTTCCTCTCGCACCGCAGCCGGCGCAGCAGCGGCGAGCAGCCCGTCGACGCCGTCCCGGACGGTGCCGCCCGGGAGAGTGACCCGGCACTGCGGCTGACCCTGGTCGACGCCCTCGGCCGGCTCCCGCCGCGTGACCGGGCGGTGCTGGTCCTGCGCTACTGGGAGGACCGCAGCGTCGAGGAGACCTCCGAGATCCTTCGCAGCAGTTCGGGCGCGGTCCGCACCCGGACGGTACGGGCGCTCGACCGGATCCGCGCCGTACTCGGCGACAGCCTCGGCGAGCTCGCCGGGCGTTGAGCCGGCCGCCCCCACGCACATCCGACCGACCGACCTGAAACGGTGGTTCAGCATGCCCGCAAACCGGGATCTTCCCGACACCCAGTACGAGCAGGACTTCGCCGCGGCGATCACAAGCGCGGGGGAGACATTCCAGACCGAGACCACCTCGCTGGTCGACACCGGCTGGGCGTACGGCCGCCGGCTGCGCCGCCGCCGGCGGGCGTCGGTCCTGGCCGGTGCCGCCGCGCTGGCGCTGATCGGGGTCGGCGGCGTGGCCGCCGGCGGTCTGACCGGCGGTGGCGGTGGCGGGGGCCTCGGCCCGGCCGCCGCCGCCTCGGCCGCACCGGTCTCCGGCCAGGAGTTCCTCGGCATGCTGACCGGCCTGCTGCCGGCCGGAAAGGTCGTCGAGGTCGGTGAGGCCAGGGGGACCGAGGGCGGCAGCCCGCAGCTGCGGCTGACCTACGACGACGGGCAGGGCGTGGTGCAGTACCTGTTCTGGATCACCCGCGCCGTGAAGGTCGCGGACGGCGGCTGCGAGCACACCGTCGCACCCGACGTCTGCGCCGAGACCACCGCGGCGGACGGGTCACGCGTCGTGCTCTACCAGGCAGGGACGCGGTCCGGCGAGCCGGCCGGATCGAAGACCTGGTCCGCCTCGTTGTACTCGAAGAACGGCTACCAGCTGATGCTCCAGGAGTGGAACCGCAAGCCGCTGGAGAAGGACTCCCCCGTCACCAGGGCCGATCCGCCGCTGACCACCGACCGGATGGCCGCGGTGGTGACCGACAAGCGCTGGGAGCGGGTGGCCGCCGCGATCCCGGGGGAGAAGCAGCCCTACGTGACGACCACCATCCCGGGGCCGGACGGCGGCCCGGGCATCGTCGTGACCCACGAGAGCGGCCGGCCGCTGCCCTCCGACATGGTGTCCGCAATGGTCGAGGACGCGAAGCGGAAGGGCCCGGCCACCCCGGTCCCGGGGGCCGGCGCGACGGTGCCCCAGCCGCCGCTCCCGAAGCCGGACGGCGCCACCCCGCCCGCCGGTTCGGTGACGCTCCCGGCCACCCCGCCGGCCGGTCTGGTGACGGCCCAGGCCACCCCGCAGAGCGGTCCGGTGACGGCCCAGGCCTCGCCGCCGGCCGCTCCCTGACGCGGCGTCCGCCGGGCTCAGCTCGGGCGGTTGCGCTCGTAGACCAGGCGCAGGCCGATCAGGGTCAGCCAGGGCTCGTGCACGTCGATGGTGCCGGCCTCGCCGAGGACCAGCGGGGCCAGCCCGCCGGTGGCGATGACCTGGACGTCGTCCGGGTCCTTGGCGAGCTCCCGGGCCATCCGGTCGACCAGGCCGTCGACCTGGCCGGCGAAGCCGTAGAGGATGCCGGACTGCATGCCCTCGACGGTGTTCTTGCCGATCACGTTGCGCGGCCGGGCCAGCTCGATCTTGCGCAGCTGGGCGCCGCGCGCGCCGAGCGCCTCCACGGAGATCTCGATGCCGGGGGCGATCGCCCCGCCGACGTAGTCGCCGCGGGCGTTGATCGCGTCGAAGGTGGTGGCGGTGCCGAAGTCGACCACGATGCACGGGCCGCCGTACAGGTGGTTGGCGGCCAGCGCGTTGACGATCCGGTCGGCGCCGACCTCCTTGGGGTGGTCCATCAGGACGTGCACGCCCGTCTTCACCCCGGGCTCCACGATCACCGCGGGGACGTCACCGTAGTAACGGCGCGTCACCTCGCGGAACTCGTGGAGCACCGAGGGGACGGACGAGCAGATCGCCAGGCCCTCCACCGCGGCCTCGTTGACCGCGGTGTGCGAGCCCATCAGCCCCTGCAGGAGGACCGCCAGCTCGTCGGCCGTGCGGCGCGGATCGGTGGAGATCCGCCAGTGCTCGGCCACTTCCTCGCCGTCGAACAGGCCGAGTGTGGTCTGGGTGTTGCCGACGTCGATGGTGAGCAGCATGGGTGCCTTCTGCGTGAGGGGCGATCAGGTGATCAGGCGCGCAGGTCGAGGCCGATGTCCAGGATCGGCGAGGAGTGGGTGAGCGCGCCCACGGCCAGGTAGTCCACACCAGTCTGGGCGACCTCGTGCGCGGAGGCCAGGGTCAGGCCGCCGGAAGCCTCCAGCCGGGCGCGGCCGGCCACCAGCTCGACGGCCTCCTTGAGCTGCGGGACGGTGAAGTTGTCCAGCAGGATGAGGTCGGCCCCGGCGTCCAGCACCGGCGGGATCTGCTCCAGGGTGTCCACCTCGACCTCGACCGGCAGGTCGGGGTAGGCGGCCCGGACGGCCCGGAACGCCTCGGCGACGCCGCCGGCCGCGATCACGTGGTTGTCCTTGACCAGGGCGGCGTCGGAGAGCGCCATCCGGTGGTTGGCGCCGCCGCCGCAGCGGACCGCGTACTTCTGCAGCGCCCGCAGGCCCGGGGTGGTCTTGCGGGTGTCGCGGACCACCGCGCCGGTGCCCTCCAGGGCGTCCGCCCAGGCGCGGGTGGCGGTGGCGATGCCGGAGAGGTGGCAGAGCAGGTTGAGCGCGCTGCGCTCGGCGGTCAGCAGGTCGCGGGTGCGGCTGCGGACGGAGAGCAGCACCTGGCCGGCCTCGACCCGGTCACCGTCCTGGACGTGCCGCTCGACCTCGAACTCCTCCTCGCAGACCAGCGAGACGACGGCCTCGGCGATCCGCAGGCCGGCCACCACGCCGGCCTCGCGGGCGGTGAAGTCGGCGGTGGCGACGGCCTCGGCCGGCACGGTGGCGACGGAGGTGACGTCCTCGCCGCCGGCCAGGTCCTCGGCCAGCGCCAGGGTGGCGATGTCCTCGACCTCGATCGGGTCCAGCCCGGCCTCCTCCAGCAGCTCGGCGAGCTGCGGGTCCAGGCCGGTCTCGTAGCCCTCGCCGTCCCCGCACGCGCAGCCGTCGCCGCAGCCGCCGGCCATCGGGAGTTCCTCGTGGGAGTGGGTCATGGTTCTACTGCTCCTCAGGGGTGCTGACAAGGTCGCCGGAGGCGGTGAGGGTGGTGATCAGGTGGCGCTGCCAATGGGCGTCGTCCCGCTCGGGGAAGTCCTCGCGCCAGTGGCAGCCGCGGGTCTCGGCCCGCTGCGCGGCGGCCGTGACCAGGGCGGTGGCGACCAGCAGTAGGTTGGCGGCCTCCCAGGTCTCCACCCGGGGGTCGGCCGGCTTCTCCTCGGCGACGTCCGCGGACGCGCCCCCGGCCCGGCGGCTGTGAGCTGCCCCTCGCCCGGCGAGCAGGGCGAGCCCGGCGGCGGTGTCGGCCATCGACGCGGCCGAGCGCAGCACGCCGGCGCCGCGCGACATCAGCCGCTGGATCTCGGCGCGCGCCTCGGGCGCGGGCAGCGGCACCGCGTGCGCGGCGCGGGCGGCCGCGACGTCCACCGACCGCTCGGGCAGGTCGCCCGTGCGGTGCAGGCCGGTCAGGTCGGCGGCGATCCGCTCGGCGAAGACCAGGCCCTCCAGCAGCGAGTTGGACGCCAGCCGGTTGGCGCCGTGCACCCCGGTGCAGGCCACCTCGCCGCAGGCGTACAGGCCCGGGACGGTGGTGCGGCCGTGCAGGTCGGTGCGGATGCCGCCGGAGGCGTAGTGCGCGGCCGGGGCGACCGGGACCGGCTCGGTGACCGGGTCGACGCCGTGCGCGCGGCAGGAGGCGAGGATGGTCGGGAACCGCTGCTCCCACATCTCGGCGCCGAAGTGCCGCCCGTCCAGGTACATGTGGTCGGTGCCCTGCAGCTGCATCTGACGGGTGATCGCCTTGGCGACGATGTCGCGCGGGGCCAGCTCCGCCAGCTCGTGCTGACCGAGCATGAACCGGGTCCCGGCCGCGTCGACCAGGTGCGCGCCCTCGCCGCGGACCGCCTCGGAGACCAGCGGCTGCTGGCCCTCGGCCTCCGGGCCGAGCCAGAGCACGGTCGGGTGGAACTGGACGAACTCCAGGTCGGTGACCTCGGCGCCGGCCCGCAGCGCGAGCGCGACGCCGTCGCCGGTGGAGACCGCCGGGTTGGTGGTCGCCGAGAAGACCTGGCCCATGCCGCCGGTGGCGAGCACCACCGCGCGGGCCCGGATGGCGCCGACGCCGTCGCGCTGGCCCTCGCCCATCACGTGCAGGGTCAGGCCGGCCGCGTGGCCGTCGGCGTCGGTCAGCAGGTCGAGGACGAGCGCGTGCTCGATCAGCTCCAGGCCCGGGTCGCTGCGCACGGCGGCCACCAGCGCGCGCGATATCTCGGCGCCGGTGGCGTCCCCGCCCGCGTGCGCGATCCGGCGCCGGTGGTGGCCGCCCTCGCGGGTGAGCAGGATCTCGCCGTCCTCGCCGCGGTCGAAGGCGGCGCCGGTGGCGATCAGGTGGCGGACGGCCTCCGGGCCCTCGGTGACGAGGGTCCGCACGGCCTCCTCCTCACAGAGCCCGGCGCCCGCCACCAGGGTGTCGTCCAGGTGCTGCTCGGGGGTGTCGCCCTCGCCCAGGGCGGCGGCGATGCCGCCCTGGGCCCAGCGGGTGGAGCCGTCGTCGAGCATCGCCTTGGTGACCACCACGGCCCGCAGGCCGGCCTTGCGGACGTTGAGGGCGACGGTGAGGCCGGCCACGCCGGAGCCCACCACGACGACGTCGGTGGTGGTCGTCCAGCCGGGGGCGGGGGCGGCGAGGCGGTGCGTGACGGACATGGCGTTCAGTGGCTCCTTCAGCGCGCGGCGGTCGGGGCCGCGTCGTTGCCGTCACCGTACGCCTGGTCGCCGCGGAGCAGCCCGGTGCCCTCCCCGGCCTCGGCGGGGTCGCCGCCCATGCCCGTGATCCGGTTGTCGGCGTCCACGAAGACGACCTTCGGCTCGTAGCCCTTGGCCTCGGCGGTGTCCATCTGCCCGTAGGCGATGAGTATGACGAGGTCGCCCGGGTGGACGAGGCGGGCGGCGGCGCCGTTGATGCCGATCACGCCGGAGCCGCGCGGGCCGGCGATGGTGTACGTCTCCAGCCGGGCGCCGTTGTTGATGTCGACGATGTGGACCAGCTCGCCGGGGAGCAGGTCGGCGGCGTCGAGCAGGTCCTCGTCCACCGTGACGGAACCGACGTAGTGCAGGTCGGCCTGGGTCACGGTGGCCCGGTGGATCTTGGACTTGAGCATGGTGCGGAGCATTGCGGGTCACGCCTCCTGTGAGTGCATGCCTGAGGGTTGCCTACCGGATTCGCCCGGGTTGCCGGGCGGTTCTGTGCTTCGTGCCCATCCGCCTAGCGGCAGATGACGTGGACGTTGTCGATCAGGCGGGTCGAGCCCACCTTCGCGGCGACGGCCAGCACCGCCTCGCCCTGGAAGTCGTCCGCCGCCTCGGTGAAGGCGTGCGGGTCGATCAGGGCGAGGTAGTCGAGGGTGACGCCCTCGGCGGCGTCCAGGACGGCCGCGGCGGCCTCGCGGACGGCCTTCGGGCCCTGCGCGGCCACGTCGCGGCCGGCGAACAGCGCCTTGGAGAGGGCCGCCGCGTGCACGCGGTCCTCGTCCGAGAGGTAGCGGTTGCGGGAGGAGAGCGCCAGCCCGTCCTCCTCGCGGATCGTCGGCACGCCCACGATCTCGACGTCGAAGTCCAGGTCGGCCACCATCCGCTGGATGATCGCCAGCTGCTGGGCGTCCTTCTCGCCGAAGAAGGCGAAGTCCGGGTCGGTGATGTGCAGCAGCTTGGCGACCACGGTCAGCACGCCGTCGAAGTGGCCGGGGCGGGTGGCGCCCTCGTAGCGCTCGCCCATCGGGCCGGCCGCCAGGCGCACCTGGGGCTCGCCGTTCGGGTAGACCTCGTCGACGGACGGCGCGAAGACCACGTCGGCACCGGACTCCTCGGCGAGCCTGACGTCGTCGTCCAGGGTGCGCGGGTAGCGCTCCAGGTCCTCGCCCGCACCGAACTGCAGCGGGTTGACGAAGACGGTGACGGCGACCCGGCCCTCCCGGCCGACCTGCTTGCGGGCGGCCCGGATCAGCGCGGCGTGGCCCTCGTGCAGTGCGCCCATGGTCATCACGACCGCGTTGTCCACCGGCTGCTCGTCCGGCCAGAAGGCCGCCTCGAAGTCGGCGACGGTGCGCGTCACGACGGCCCGGTGGACCTTGGGTGCCCGCTGGGCCTTGCCCGGCTGCTTGCCGCGTGCCATTGGTCAGCTCTCCTCGTTCAGTACGTCCAGCAGCGCCGCCGCCGACGCTTCGTCGATCGTCCCGTGCGCGAGCGCCCGCTGGGCGGTGGCGCGGGCCATCGCCCGGTAGGCGGCCGGGATGTCCGGGGACACCGTACTGAGCTGCGCCAGGTGGCGCCGCACGGTGCCGCTGTCGCCCCGGGCGACCGGGCCGGTCAGGGCCGCGTCGCCGGAGCGCAGGCTGTTGTCCAGGGCGGCGCCGAGCAGCGGGCCGAGCAGCCGGCCGGGTTCGGCGACCCCGGCGGTGCGCAGCAGCTCCAGGGCCTGCGCGACCAGCGTGACCAGGTGGTTGGCGCCGTGCGCTAGGGCCGTGTGGTAGAGCGGGCGGACGCCTTCCGGCACCCACTCGGGCTCGCCGCCCATCTCCACCACCAGCGCCTCGGCGACCGGGCGCAGCTCCTCGGGGGCGGTCACCCCGAACGGGCAGCCGGCGAGGCGGGCGAGGTCGACGGAGGTGCCGGTGAAGGTCATCGCGGGGTGCAGCGCCAGCGGCAGCGCCCCGGCCCGGGTGGCGGGCTCCAGGACGGCGACGCCGTGCGCGCCGGAGGTGTGCACGAGCAGCTGGCCCGGGCGGACCGAACCCGTCGCGGCGAGGCCGGCGACCAGGTCGGCCAGGGCGTCGTCGGGGACGGTGAGCAGCACCAGGTCGGCGGCGGCGAGGACCTGCGGCGGGGTGACGATCCGTACGCCCGGCAGCAGCGCGTCGGCGCGTCGGCGGGAGGCGGCGGAGACCCCGGAGGCGGCGACCACCCGGTGCCCGGCGAGCTGGAGGGCGGCGCCGAGGGCGGGCCCGACCCGGCCGGTGCCGACCACGCCGACGGCGAGCCGGGCGGGGCGGTTGCCGGGGTCGGCCGGGTCGCCGAAACCGTCGGCGAGCGGGGCGAAGTCGGCACTGTCGGCACTGCTCACGGCTCGGCCCTGGTCCTCACTCTCCGTTCCGGTCCTCCTCGGGTACCGGACGCACCGGCCCATTCTACGGGCGCGGCCCGGCGCGCCTTCAATCCGTGGTGCCGGCCCGGATCAGACCCGCCTCGTAGGCCAGGACGACGGCCTGGACCCGGTCCCGCAGGCCGAGCTTGGCCAGGATCCGGCCGACGTGGGTCTTCACGGTGGCCTCGGAGAGCACCAGCCGGGCGGCGATCTCGCCGTTCGACAGGCCCTGGGCGACCAGCAGGAAGACCTCGCGCTCGCGCTCGGTGAGCGGGCCGAGGGTGTCCGGGCCGGGCGCGCTGGCCGGGGTGGGCAGCACCTCGGCGAAGCGGTCGATCATGCGGCGGGTGGTGGTGGGCGCGACCACCGCGTCGCCGCCGTGCACGGCGCGGATCGCGGCCACCAGCTCGGTCGGCGGCACGTCCTTGAGCAGGAAGCCGCTGGCCCCGGCCTTGAGCGCGGCGAAGGCGTACTCGTCGAGGTCGAAGGTGGTGAGGATGAGGACGTGCGGGGCGTCCGGCAGGGGGCTGCCGTCCTCGGCGAGGCAGATCCGGCGGGTGGTCTGCACACCGTCCAGGCGGGGCATCCGGACGTCCATCAGGATCACGTCCACCTGTGTGTGCTTCAGCTTCTCCAGCGCCTGCGCGCCGTCGCCGGCCTCGGCGGCGATCTCGATGTCGCCCTGCGACTGCAGGATCATCCGGAAGCCGGTGCGCAGCAGCTCCTGGTCGTCGACGAGCATCACGCGGATGGTCAAGGTGGCTCCTAGTTCGGGGGCGGCGCGGTGGGGGCGTTCGGGGGCGGCCCGGTCAGTGGGCTGCCTTGAGCGGCAGGACGGCCCGGATCCGGAAGCCGCCGCCGGGGCGCGGCCCGACGTCGAGGCTGCCGGCGACCATGCCGACCCGCTCGCGCATGCCGATCAGGCCGTGGCCCTGGCCGTCGATGCCGCCGGTGGCCAGCTGCTCGTCGGTGGAGCCGCGGCCGTCGTCCTCGACCAGGACGGCCAGCTCGCGCTCGCCGAAGTCGACCGCGACCCGGGCGTGCACGTCGGGGCCGCCGTGCTTGCGGACGTTGGTCAGCGCCTCCTGGACGATCCGGTAGACCGTCAGCTCGACGCCGCGGGGCAGCTCGCGGAGGTTGCCCGAGGTGGCGAACTCCACCTGGAGGCCGGCCGTGCGGACCTGGTCCAGCAGCTCGGGCAGCTCCTCGACGCCCGGCTGCGGCACATACTCCTCGGCGGTGTCGGCCGTCCGCAGCACACCCAGCAGGCGGCGCATCTCGACCAGCGCCTGGCGTCCGGTGGAGGCGATCGTGCCGAGGGCCTCCTTGGCCTGCTGCGGCGAGTTGTCCAGGACGTACGCGGCGCCGTCGGCCTGGACGATCATGACGGAGACGTTGTGCGCGACCACGTCGTGCAGCTCACGGGCGATCCGCGCCCGTTCGGCGGCGACGGCCACCTTGGCCTGGGCGTCCCGCTCGCGTTCCAGCCGGGCGGCGCGGTCCTCCAGCTCGACCAGGTAGGCCCGGCGCACCCGGGTCAGCCGGCCCCACGCCCAGCAGAGGATGAAGGGGCTGGTCATCAGCGCCGTGATGAGGAGCGTCTCGCCGACGCCGTAGGGGTGGAGGGTGGTCGTCCTGGTTTCCGGGTGGTACGTGCTCTTGAGCAGCCCCTGCTGCCAGAAGACCAGCGGCCCGGCGGCCAGGCCGGCGGCGAGGGCCAGTCTGGAGATCCAGGCGGAGCCGAAGGCGGCGCCGGTGTACGCGAAGACGAGGTAGGCGATGCTGGAGGAGCCCGGGTCGACGTTCAGCGCGACCTGGGTGAGCCCGATGACGACGGCGGCGGCCACCGTGAGGTCGGGCCGGCGCCGCCGGAAGACCATCAGCAGCGGCAGGATGATCGCCACGGCGAGTTGCACGCCCCCGCGCCACCCCTCCTCGCCGGCGTCGCTGGGCAGCACCCCGAAGAACAGCACGATCGCCGCCCAGGCGGAGTCGACCACCATGGGGTGACGGCGGAGCCAGGCGTTGAGTCGTTGCACGTCTCAAGCGTAGGCAGTCGCACAGTGTGCCCAGGTCCGCCGGGAGGGCGATCCGTCCTACTCCCTAGGTCGGAGAAGCCCTCGCTCCGTTTGGGAGGGTGCGCCCGGATCCCGGTAGCGTCCCGCTGCATGACTTGGATGCGGTGGCAGCCCGCCATGGAACGGGCCCTGTACGACCCGGACGGCGGCTTCTACCGCAGGCCGGAGGGCCCGGCCGGGCACTTCCGTACCTCCGTGCACGCCTCCCCGCTGTTCGCCCGTGCGGTGGCCCGGCTGCTGCTTGAGGTTGACGCGGCCCTCGGCCGTCCGGAGGAGCTGGCCTTCGTGGACGTCGGGGCGGGCCGCGGCGAGCTGCTGGCCGGCGTGCTGGCCGAGCTGCCGGACGCGGTGCGGGCCCGGCTGCGGCCGTACGGCGTGGAGATCGCCGACCGGCCGGACGCACTGCCGTCCACAGCCCTGTGGACGGACGAGGTGCCGAGCGGGGTCACCGGGCTGCTGTTCGCCAACGAGTGGCTGGACAACGTGCCGCTGGACGCCGGCGAGGTGGACGAGGACGGGGTGCTGCGCTACGTCGAGGTGGACACCGTGACGGGCGCCGAGCGCCCGGGCGGGCCGGTGGACGCGGCGGACGCCGCCTGGGCCGCCCGCTGGTGGCCGGTCCGCCACCCGGGGGCGTACGTGGAGTTCGGCGGGCCTCGGGACGCGGCCTGGGCGCGGGCCGTCGCCGGGCTGGAGCGCGGCCTCGCCGTCGCCGTCGACTACGGGCACACCGCCGCCCGCCGCCCGCCGCTGGCCACCCTGACCGGCTTCCGGGCCGGACGCGAGGTGCCGCCGGTGCCGGACGGCTCCCGCGACGTCACCGCGCACGTGGCGCTGGACGCGGTGGCCGTGCCCGGTCTCCACAGCCTGTGGACGACGCAGCGCGACGCCCTGCGGGCGCTCGGCGTCAGCGGCGCCCGCCCGGCGCTCGCCCTGGCCTCCACCGACCCCCTCGCCTACCTGCGGGCGCTCGGCGGTGCGGGCGAGGGCGCCGAGCTGACCGACTCCGCGGGCCTGGGCGCGTTCGGCTGGCTCGCGCAGACCGTCCGCATGCCGGTACCGGAGAGCCTGGGGATGCTGCCGGGATGGCAGACTCTGGGGTCATGAGGGAGACCACGGTCGGCATCGGGGCGGGAGCCGAGAACTTCACGGGCGAGGCGGGCACCACCGACATGGTGCTCAACATCGGCCCGCAGCACCCCGCGACCCACGGCGTGCTGCGCCTGAAGCTGGTGCTGGACGGCGAGCGGATCGTGACCGCCGAGCCGGTGATCGGCTACATGCACCGCGGCGCGGAGAAGCTCTTCGAGGCCCGCGACTACCGGCAGATCATCATGCTGGCCAACCGGCACGACTGGCTCTCCGCCTTCGCCAACGAACTGGGCGTGGTGCTGGGCGTCGAGCGGATGCTCGGCATGGAGGTGCCCGAGCGCGCGGTCTGGATCCGCACCCTGCTCGCCGAGCTGAACCGGGTCCTCAACCACCTGATGTTCCTCGGCTCCTACCCGCTGGAGCTGGGCGGGATCACCCCGATCTTCCACGCCTTCTCCAGCCGCGAGGACCTCCAGCACGTCCTGGAGGAGGCCTCCGGCGGCCGGATGCACTACATGTTCAACCGGGTCGGCGGCCTCAAGGAGGACCTCCCGGCCGGCTGGCTCGGCCGGGTCCGTGCGGCGGTCGCCACCGTCCGCTCCCAGCTGCCGGTCTTCGAGGACCTCGTCCTCGGCAACGAGATCTTCCGCGCCCGCACCGCCGGCGTCGGCGTGCTCAGCAGGGCGCACGCGGAGGCGTACGGCGTCAGCGGGCCGATCGCCCGCGCCAGCGGGCTCGACTTCGACCTGCGCCGCGACGAGCCCTACCTCGCGTACGGCTCGGACGAGCTGCGCTCGGTGCTGACCGTGGTCACCCGCGAGGAGGGCGACTGCCTGGCCCGCTTCGAGTGCCTGCTGGAGCAGACCGTCAACGCGCTGGACCTCGCCGACGCCTGCCTCGACAAGCTGGCCACGCTGGCGCCCGGCCCGGTCAACCTGCGGCTGCCCAAGGTTCTCAAGGCCCCCGAGGGCAGCACCTACGCCTGGACCGAGAACCCGCTCGGCGTCAACGGCTACTACCTGGTGTCGCGCGGCGACAAGACGCCCTGGCGGCTCAAGCTCCGCTCGGCGTCCTTCAACAACATCCAGGCGCTGACCGAGCTGCTGCCCGGCACCCTGGTCGCCGACATGGTGGCGATCCTGGGCTCGATGTTCTTCGTCGTCGGGGACATCGACAAGTAGGCCGCCGAGCAGCCCGCGCCTACGGCTGCTTCTTCTTCGGCTTCGCCGGGTCGGCCGGGTGCGGTGCCACTCTGCGGTCGCCCTTGGTGGCGATCCGCTGCTCGCAGAGGCCGGCCAGCACGTCGTACGCGGCCTTGCCCATCAGCTCGGTGAGCTCGGGGCGGTAGCTGACGTACACCGGGTCCGCGCCGGTGTGCGCGTCCGGGCTGCCGGTGCACCACCAGTGCAGGTCGTGGCCGCCCGGGCCCCAGCCGCGGCGGTCGTACTCACCGATGGTGACCTGGAGGTAGCGGGTGTCGTCCGGGCGGTCGATCCAGTCGTAGGTGCGGCGCACCGGGAGCTGCCAGCAGACGTCCGGCTTGGTCTCCAGCGGCTCCTTGCCCTCCTTGAGGGCGAGCGCGTGCAGGGCGCAGCCGGCGCCGCCCGCGAAGCCCGGGCTGTTGACGAAGATGCAGGCGCCGTTGACCCGGCGGGTCTGCCGGTCGCCGTCCTCGTCGAGCATGGTGATGCCGCCGTCCGGCTTGATCCGGCCCTTGGCGTCGGTGCCGTGCGCGAAGTTCTCCCAGAGCTCGGGCGTCAGCCGGGCCGCGTGGCCGGCCACACGCTGCTCGTCGTCCTCGTCCGAGTAGTGCGCGCCGAGCGTGCAGCAGCCGTCCGACTCGCCCCGGCCCTCGCGGATGCCCTGGCAGCCCTGGCCGAAGATGCACGACCAGCGGGAGGTCAGCCAGGTGAGGTCGCAGCGGAAGACCTGCTCCTCGTCGTCGGGGTCGCCGAACTCGACCCAGGCGCGCGGGAAGTCGAGCGGGACCTCGGCACGCAGGGTGGGCATCGCGAGGTCGACCGCGGTGGTGCCGGTCTTGGACTTCTTCTTGGACGTGTCTGCTGCTGCCACTCGGCAAGGGTAGAGCCTCGGCGCCCGGTGCGAACCGCCCGTGGCTTGGGCATTTGCGACGATTTCACCGGGTGACGGCAGGGGTACGCCGCGTCGGCGGGCGTGAAGGCGGGGTGAAGAGGTCCCCGGCGTGCTGCGGGGGTGCCCGGAAGCGGCCCTAGGATGGCGGCCGGTCCGCTACGGGGAGGTACGGGGATGGCCAGCGGCAGCAGTACAGGCGGGTCCGGAGGCGGCAAGTTCGTCATCAAGCCGTGGGAACTGCACGGCGAGGGGCGGGAGTTCGAGAAGATCTCGCAGGATTTCGGGAAGGCGGCCGCCACCCTGGAGCAGGCGCTCGCCGCGCTCGGCAGCCCGTGGGGGCTGGACAAGCCGGGCAGCGGGTTCGCCGCCGTCTACAAGGACGCGCACGGCGGGCTGCTCGGCGGCCTGCGCGGGCTGGCCGGCCGGCTCGGCCAGGTCGGCTCCGGGCTGCACACCATGGCCGAGCGGACCGCGGACGCGGACACCTCGGCCGCGACGGGGTTCGGCGGCGGGGCGGGGCCCGGCGCGGCGGTGCCGGGCGGGAGGACGGGCGCAACCCCGGCGGGCGGGAAGACCGTCCCCAAGGACATGTCGGCCTGACCGCCGGCCCGTCCGGCCGGTGCGGCCGATGGCCCGCACGGCGAAGTCCGCAGTTCGAAGACCGCACGTCGAAGGGGGAGGCACGTGTCCCGGAAACTGCCCGAGGAGCTGGCGCCGGTACTGGCCAGGACCGGTCACCAGTGGCCGCAGGCCGACGAGGACGGGCTGCGCAAGGCAGCCGGACTCTGGCGCGAGTTCGGCACCGAGGCCGAGCGCCTCGGCAAGCGCGGCGGGGACTCCGCCAAGCGCGTCGCCGGGGACAACTCCGGCCGCGCGGTGGAGGCCTTCGAGGCGTACTGGCAGGCGTTCAGCGGGAGCGGCAAGGGCCACCTGGACGACGCCCACTCCGCCACCGGCCTGATCGCCGGCGCCTTCGACAAGGCCGCCCGGGCCGTCGACAGCTGCAAGGGCGACATCGTCGCCACCCTCACCGAGCTGGCCGCCGAGCTGAAGAAGGCCGAGGAGCAGGCGGCCAAGGCCAAGGAGGCCGCGGCCGCGATCGCCGCCGCCACCCAGACCACCCAGAGCGGGGGCAGCGCCCCCGGCGGCGTCTTCGGGGGGCTCCGGCAAGGCGTCAACGCCATCGCGACCGGGGTGCAGAACGCCGCCACCGAGAAGGTCGCCGAGGTGTCGGCGGCGCTCGCCGTCGAGGCCGCGAAGCTGAAGATCGGCGGGCTGCTGGACGAACTCGGCCGGGCCATGAAGGACGGGCTGAGCGGCACGCTCAAGGAGCCCGCCGTGGTCGCCATGCTGCGCCTCGGGCCGGACGGCGGCCCCGGCGGCGTCCGACCGGCCTCGTACACCACCGGCCCCGACGGCGCGTTCGACCCGCTGGCCGCAGGCCTGCCCGCCGCGCTCGGCGAGCCCGGCGTGCTCGGCGCGGGCGGCGCCGGCCTGGCGGTGGTGGTCGGCAAGGACGGCAAGCCGGTGATCGGCGAGGACGGCAAGCCGGTGGTCGGCGTCCCCGGGCTCGCGGTCAAGCTGGACGAGACCGGCCGGCCGGTGCTGGACGAGCTCGGCAACCCGGTCATCGTCCGGGCCGACGGCACGCCGGTCGCCGACCCGAGCGGCCTGCTCGTCGTCCGGGGCGCGGACGGCAGGCCGGTGGTCGGGGTGGAGGACCTCACCGTCAAGGTCGACGAGCACGGGCGGCCGGTGCTCGGCAAGGACGGCCGGCCGGTGCTGACCGACAAGGACGGCAAGGAGGTCGTCGTCCCGCTGTCCGACCTCGCGGGGGGCGGCAAGGGGAACGGCCACGGACTCGACGGCAAGCCGGGCGGCTTGCTCGCCGACGGGCCGGGCGCCGTGCTGCCCGGCGCGCCGGGCGCCCCCGTGGCACCCGGGGCGGGGGTGACCGGGGCCGGGCCGGACGACCTGGTGATCATGGCCGGGGCCGACGGCAACGGGCACGGCCGTGGCGGCGGGCCGGTCTCCTCGGGCGGCCCCGGCGCGGACGCCTCCGCCGCCGACGGCGGCCGGGCGCCGGTGCGGACCGGCCCGGTGACCGGTGGCGGCGACTGGTCGCCGCCACCCGCCCGCCCGGACACCCCGGACCGGCCGGCCGCCCCGGCGCACCACGGCGGCGGGGGCGGCGGCCCGGCCGAGGGGGACTACAACCTGGCGCCGGCCACCCCGGCCGCGGCCTCGTACGCCTCCGGCGGCGGGCCCGTCACCGTGCGGACCGACTCCGTGCTCGCCCCGCCCGCGCCGTCGGCGCCCGCCTCGTACCCGTCGTACACGCCGGGGCCGGACGCGCCGTCGGGCGGCGGCGCCTCGCACGGCAGCTCGTACGGCGGCACCTCCTACAACGGCCCGTTCAACGTGCCGGTCGGGGCCGGACCGGCCGCGGGTCCGACCGGCCCCGGCCCGCTCGGCGGCGGGTCGGCCGGCTACAGCGGTGGTTACGGCGGCGGCTACAGCGCCGCCCCGCCGGCGGCCGGGCACGGCACGGCACCGTTCGGCGGCGGCGTCGCCGGTCCGCCGGCCGGTGGCGCCCACCCCGGTGCGCCGGTACCGGCCGGGCCCGCCGGAGTGGTCGGCGTCCCGGTCGGCACGGGCAGCCCGGTGCCCGGCGGGTCCGCGGCGCCCGGCGCCTCCGGACAGCACGCCCCCGGCGAGGCCCGGCCCGGCGCCGGGCCGGGGGGCGGCCCGCGCGCCGCCACCGGCACCCCGCACCCCGTCACCACACCGGGCCCGCTGATCGTGCCGCCGCCCCCGGCCGCCCCGCCGGTCGCCGGCCCCGGCACCGGGCGCCCCGAGTTCCACCCGGGCGACCAGCGGCGCCGCCCCGACGGCTCCCCGGCCGAGGGCCAGACCGGGCTCGACTGGGCCGCCGTGCCCGTCGCCACCGCCCACGCGATGGCCCTTCAGCTCGCCCTGCGGGGGAGGCGCGGCACCGCCCCCGACGAGCTCGTCCTCCGGCTGCGGACCATCGCCGACAGCCGCCCCTACGGCCTGCCCGGCGGCCTCGGCCCCGTCGACCCCGAGCACCAGCGGGAGATCGAACGCCGCGCGCCCCGGGACGCCGACGGCCTGCCGCTGCGTCACCCCGACCCGGCGGCCGGCGGCTGGGCCGAGGTCGTCAACGACGGCGGGCACCGCGAGCCCGGCCGGGCCAACAACAGCCTGGAGATCGCCCTCTCCGCCGTCGACACCTTCACCGGCCGCCCGACCTGCGCGGCCCCGCGCATCCCCACCGAGGGCGACGCGGGCGAACGCGGCGGGCGCGACCGCGCCGAACGGGAACTCGGCGCACCCTTCCGCGACCTCGGCGACGGCGGAACGGCCTTCGGCCGGCTTGCCGGCGAGCTGCGGCGGGCCGGCCACGGTGCTCAGGCCGTGCTGCTCACCCTGGACGGCTTCGGCCGCCCGCACGCCTGGAACGCCGTCAACCACGAGGACACCGTGACCTACCTCGACCACCAGGTCGGCCGCCAGGACCACGCCCCCCTGCACGACGCCGCCCACGGCCTCTGGGCCATCGCCCTCGACCCCGACGGCCGCCCCCTCGACCTCGCCGCCCGCCGCCCCGACTTCGCCACGGCCCAGGCCTCGTGACGTCCCGTCCGTCCGCCCGGCGCCGTCTCCCCGGGCGGGGGCCGGGCCGGCCGGTGCGCCGGCGGCGCGTGGGATCCTGGCAGGTGGCCGGTGGGGGGCCGGAGGCCGGACCGGCGCTCCGGTGCCCGCCGTCCGGTCCGTCCGTCCGTGCTCGCGCCCATGCAAGGAGCTCCACCACGTGACCACCCGCGCGCAGGCGATCGAGGCCGCCCACCGCTGGATCAACGGCGAGTTGCCGAGGGCTTCGGCCGACGGTTCGACCGGGAGCCGGCGGGTGCACTCGCACGAGTTCGAGCTGGGCTGGGTGGTCTGGGCCGAGCCGTCGCCGGCCCGGGTCGACCCGCTGACGGGGGAGCGGCGGGCTCCCGAGGAGGTGGGGGCGGCCTGTGCGGTGGTGGACCGGGAGACCGGGCGGTTCACCGTCTGGCCGTCGGTGCCGGTGGACGCGGTGGTCGCGCTCTACCGGGACTTCCTCGGTGCGGGCGCCCACGACCCGGCCCGGCCGCCGGCCACCGGCCGGGGCACCCGGGCCGAGCTGACCTACCGGGACGACCTGGGCGAGGTGCGCTCGCTGGCGCTGCGTTCGGCGCCCGGCCTGCCGCACCCGGCGCTGCGCGGCTGGTGGTGGCTGCGCGAGCAGGGCGTGCGGGCCGAGCACATGCTGTCCGTCCACACCGACCTGCGGCTGAGCGCGCTGCCCGGCGGCTACTGGGCGTACGCGCTGGCGGCCGAGCTGCCGGACGTCCGAGTGGGCTTCGACCTGCCGTACGGGCCGTACTTCGACCACCGTGCGGCGGCCGTCCGCGCCCTGCCGCCCGAGGCGCCCGAGGGTCCCGGGGAGGGGGCGCCGGCCCGCAACCGGGTGCCGTTCCCGCGCACCCTGCCGCCGGTGCCCGCCGAGCCGGACGGGGTGCTGGCGGCCCGGCTGGTGGAACGGTTCGGCGCCGGCGGCGTCCAGCGGTTCGACCCGGCGGACGTCGCCCGGGCGGACCTGCCGGAGGCCTCCGCCCGCGTCCTGCTGACGGTCGGCGTGCCGGTGGCGGTCGAGGGCTTCTTCGCGCTGCACCACCCCCGGCCGGACGCGATCGCGGACGGCACCCGGCCCGGTACGGTGCTGCCGCCGCTGGCCGGCCACCTGGCGGAGATCGGCCGGGGCACCCGGGTGGCCGAGCGGGAGCGCCTGGCCCTGGCCCCGCAGCTGCTGCTGGGCACGGACGGCTGGGCGCTGATCACGGTGGACACCGCCTGCGGCGCCGTCCGGGCGGTCGACCCCGACTACGCCACCGCTCGGCACTGCAACGACGGGCCGGCGTCCTTCGTCCGCTGCCTGGCGCTGTTCGCCGAGCGGCTGCCCGGCCTGCGCGGGCTCGACCCGTTGGCCGCCGGGGCCGCCGTCGACGCCTTGCAGCGCGGGTTGGCGGCGATCGACCCGACCGTCTTCGACGACCCGGAGAACTGGTGGGCCGTCATAGTCGAGCAGCTCTGGGACGGCCTGCTGTGACGGCGGAGGCGGGCGCGTGCGTCCGGGTGATCTGCGGTGCGCCGCGGCCGGGGCGTCCCGGGGAGCGGGCGCACCCTGAGGAGAGCCGACCGAACTGTCGGGTTGTCAGATCATCTTGACGATTCCTGGCCGACCTCCGACGATCCCCCCGGACGCCCGCCTCCACCGCGGCGTCCGCAACAGAGCTGGAGCCCCGCCGCCGTGACCACGTCGCCCCGCGCCGCCCGCACGGCCGTGCTCGCCGCCATCGCGGTGCTGGCCGCCGCCTGCGCCTCCGATCCCGGGCTGCGGGCCCGCCCGGCCGCCGCCCAGCCGGTCTGCGCCCCGCCGGTGGTGATCGGCCACCGGGGCGCGCCGCTCGACGCCCCCGAGAACACCATGGCCTCCTTCGAGAAGGCTCTCCAGCAGGGCGCCGACTGGCTGGAGACCGACGTCCAGACCACCCGGGACGGCGTTCCGGTGCTGATGCACGACGCCACCGTGGACCGCACCACCAACGGCAAGGGCGCGATCGCCGACCTGACCTCCGCCCAGCTCGCCGAGCTGCGGGTGACCGTCGGCCCCGGCCCGGCCGAACCGGTGCCGACCCTGGAGGAGTTGCTGGGGCGGCTGGCCGGCACCGGCGTCCCGCTGCTGATGGAGCTCAAGTGGCAGCGCGCCGAGGACGTCTCCCGGATCGCCGGGATCGCGGCCGGCAGTGGCGCCCGGGTCTTCCTGTACTCGTTCTCCGCCGAGCACCTGCGCCAGGCCCACGCCGCCGCCCCCGGCCTGCCGGTGGTCCTCATCCAGGGCGCCGGCATCGCCGAGGACCCGGGCGGCCTGCCGCTGCACGGCATCGCCCTCGACGCCACGCTGGCCACCGCCTCCCGGATCGCCGCCGAGCACGGGGCCGGCCGCGAGGTCTACGTCTGGACACTGGACGACGAGGAGTCCTGGCAACTGATGACCGAGCGGGACGCCGACGGCCTGATCACCGACACCCCCGCCAGGGCCCGCCGTTGGGCGGACGCCGACTGCCGCACCGGGAGCCCGGAGGCCGCCCCGCGACGCGCCCGCGTGCACTGAGCCGGGGCCCTCCCGGCGGACTGGCCCGGACCAGCACCAATACCGCCGTGCCAGGTCTGCCCCGGGGCAGGATCGCGTAGCGTGGAGAGTTATGCGACTCGGTGTGCTCGACGTAGGTTCCAACACGGTCCACTTCCTCGTGGTGGACGCCCATCCCGGGGCCGCCCCGCTGCCCGCCTACTCCCACAAGGCCGAGCTGCGGCTGGCCGAACTCCTCGACGGGCAGGGCGCGATAAGCGGACCAGGCGTCGACAAACTGGTCGGCATGGTCGCCTCCTCGCTGCGGGTCGCCGAGGACAAGGGCGTCGTCGACATCCTGCCGTTCGCCACCTCCGCCGTCCGGGAGGCCGCCAACGGCGAGGAGGTGCTCCGCCGGGTCGCCGAGGAGACCGGCGTCGAGCTGCGGGTGCTCTCCGGGCAGGACGAGGCCCGGCTCACCTTCCTGGCCGTCCGCCGCTGGTTCGGCTGGTCCTCCGGCCGGCTGCTCAACCTCGACATCGGCGGCGGCTCGCTGGAGATCGCCTGCGGGCTGGACGAGCAGCCCGACGTCGCCTGCTCGCTGCCGCTCGGCGCCGGCCGCCTCACCGGCCGGTGGCTGCCCGGCGACGTCGCCGACCCGGAGGATCTGCGCGGCCTCAGACGCCACATCCGGGCCGAGATGGCCGCGGTGGTCGGCGAGATCGCCCGGCTCGGCGCGCCGGACCACGCCGTCGCCACGTCCAAGACCTTCAAGCAGCTCGCCCGGATGACCGGCGCCGCCCCCGCCGACGCCGGCCCCTACGCGGACCGGCGGCTCACCCGCAGCAACCTCTCCGCCTGGCTGCCCCGGCTCTCCGCGATGACCGTCGCCGAACGGGCGCAGATCCCCGGCGTCTCCGAGGGCCGCGCCAAGCAGCTGCTGGCCGGCGCGCTGGTCGCCGACGCCGCGATGGACCTCTTCGGCCTGGACGAGCTGGACGTCTGCCCATGGGCGCTGCGCGAGGGCATCATCCTGCGCCGCCTGGACACCATGGACAGCCCCACCGACCGCCGCCGTCCCGCCCTCACCACCTGAGGGCCGTCCGGACCGACCCCGAGGGCCCTGCTCCCCGTTCCGGGCGCGGTCCGCTTACGCTGTCTCCCGTGGCGCAAGCAGCGGGCGAGGACGGGACGCAGGAGGGCCGCGCACCCGGGGACGGGCAGCCGCGGCCGGACGCCCCGCGCCGCACGCGCCCGGCCGGCGGGGAGGGCCCCGCGGAGGGCCCGGACGGGACGGCCGGCCGCTCCCGCAAGCTCGGCAAGGCGGTGAAGGGCGTCCGGGCGGCCAAGGCGGCGACCGCCGCCAAGACCGCGGCGGCGGCGAAGAAGGCCGCCGGCGGGGTCGACCGGAAGGCCACGGAGAAGGCCGGACGGAAAGCCGCCCGGAGCGCCGCACCGCAGAGCGCGCAGGACGCCCCGGAGAAGGACGCCCCGGAGAAGGACGCCCCGGAGAAGGACGCCCCGGAGAAGGACGCCCCGGAGAAGGACACCCGGGAGGACACCCCGGCCGGGCCGGCGAGGAAGCCGAGGAAGCAGCCGAGGAAGGCCCCCGCGGTCAAGGCGCCCACCGCCCAGGCGCCCCGTGAGACGCGGACCGCACGCGCCGCCGGCGCCGCCAAGGCCGCCGTGCAGTCGGTGAAGTCCGTCAAGGCCGCCCGGCAGGCCGCCGGCCGGACCGCCCCGCTGCTGCGCACCACCGACCGTCTGGTGCTGCCCCCGCACCCGGCCCTGCACATCCCCGACACCAAGGTCGCCCTCTCCACCGCCTCCGTCTACCCGGCCGGCACCGCCATCGCCTTCGAACTGGCCGCCAAGCTGGGCTACGACGGGGTGGAGGTGATGGTCTGGAACGACCCGGTCAGCCAGGACATCGAAGCGCTGCGCAGGCTCTCCGACGTCCACCGGATGCCGATCCTGGCCGTGCACGCGCCCTGCCTGCTCATCACCCAGCGGGTCTGGACCACCGACCCGTGGACCAAGCTGGTCCGGGCCCGGGCCGCGGCCGAGAAGCTCGGCGCGAGCGCCGTCGTCGTCCACCCGCCGTTCCGCTGGCAGCGCCAGTACGCCCGCGAGTTCGTCGAGGGCATCAACCGGATGGCGGGTGAGACCGACGTCCGCTTCGCCGTCGAGAACATGTACCCGTGGCGCTACCGCGACCGCGAGATGCTCGCCTACGCCCCCGGCTGGGACGTCACCGAGGAGGAGTACCAGCACTTCACCATCGACCTCTCGCACGCCGCCACCTCCCGGATCGACGCCCTCGCCATGGTCGAGCGGATGGGCGGCCGGCTGGCCCACATCCACCTGGCCGACGGAAGCGGCTCCGGCAAGGACGAGCACCTGATCCCCGGCCGCGGAAAGCAGCCCTGTGCCGAGCTGCTGGAGCACCTGGCCCGCACCGGCTTCGACGGCCACGTGGTGCTGGAGGTCAACACCCGGCGCTCGGCCTCCCCCGCCGAACGCGAGGCCGACCTCGCCGAGGCGCTCGCCTTCACCCGGCTCCACCTGGCCACCCCGGCCCGGGTACGATGACCGCGAACTGCCGTACGGAGGGGGAGAGATGGCGGAAGCGACGGATTTCCGGGAGCTGGCCAAGTCCTTCGGCGGGGTGGCCGCCGAGTACGACCGGGCGCGGCCCTCGTACCCGGACGAGCTGTTCGACGAGCTGGAGCGCCTGGCTGGCCGTCCGCTGAAGGGCGCCCGGGTGCTGGACGTCGGCGCGGGCACCGGTATCGCCACCCGGCTGCTGGCCGGCCGCGGCGCGGACGTCATCGGTGTCGAGCCCAACGACGGCATGGGCGCCCAGTTCCTGGCCTCCTCGCCGGCCCTGCCGCTGGTCAAGGGCGGCGGCGACGAGCTGCCCTTCCACGACCACTCGGCCGACTTCGTCACCTACGCCCAGGCCTTCCACTGGACCCACCCGGAGCGCTCCGTCCCCGAGGCGATCCGCGTGCTGCGGCCCGGTGGCGCCCTGGCCACCTGGTGGAACGTGAAGGACAGCAGCGTCGGCTGGGTGCGCGCCATGGGCGAGCGGCTCGCCGTCGCCCTGCAGGAGCGGTACCACGGCTACGGCGCGGTCAACGAGATCGCCGGCCACCTCGCCCCGTACGACCTGCGGGTCGGCAGCGCCGTGCTGCGCTGGGAGCGCCGGGTCACGGTGGACCACGTGCTCACCGACCTCACCTCCCGCTCCTACCTCGCCTCCCTCACCCCCGAGCAGCGCGCCCCGCTGCTCGCCGTCGAGCGCGAGGCCCTTCTGGCGGAGTTCCCGGACGGCTGGGTGACCGAGCCGTACGTGCTGGACCTGACCGTGGCGCGCACACGCGGCTGACCGCATCGCGGACGTGGCGTCCACCGCACGGACGGCGGGCGTAGTCTCGGAAGACACAGCGGCCGCCGCACCCTCCCTACCGGCGGCGCCGCCGGCCTCCGAAGGAGTGGAGCACAGTGCCCGAGCTGAAGTCCCGTACGGTCACCCACGGTCGCAACATGGCAGGCGCCCGGGCGCTTCTCCGGGCCGCCGGCGTAGCCCGCGAGGACTTCGGCAAGCCGATCATCGCGGTCGCCAACTCCTTCACCGAGTTCGTCCCCGGCCACACCCACCTGCAGCCGGTCGGCCGGATCGTCTCCGAGGCGATCAAGCAGGCGGGCGGCATCCCGCGCGAGTTCAACACCATCGCGGTGGACGACGGCATCGCGATGGGCCACGGCGGCATGCTCTACTCGCTGCCCTCGCGCGACCTGATCGCCGACTCCGTGGAGTACATGGTCAACGCGCACTGCGCCGACGCCCTGATCTGCATCTCCAACTGCGACAAGATCACCCCCGGCATGCTGATGGCGGCGCTGCGCCTCGACATCCCCACCGTCTTCGTCTCCGGTGGTCCGATGGAGGCCGGCAAGGCCACCCTGGTCGACGGCACCGTGCGCAAGCTCGACCTGGTCGACGCGATCTCCCAGGCGGTGAACGAGAACGTCTCCGACGAGGACATCGCGATCATCGAGGAGAACGCCTGTCCGACCTGCGGGTCCTGCTCGGGCATGTTCACCGCCAACTCGATGAACTGCCTCACCGAGGCGATCGGCCTCTCGCTGCCCGGCAACGGCTCCGTGCTCGCCACCCACACCGCCCGCAGGGCGCTGTACGAGCGGGCCGGCCGGACCGTCGTCGAGATCACCAAGCGCCACTACCACCAGGACGACTACTCCGTCCTGCCGCGCTCGATCGCCACCCGGGCCGCCTTCGAGAACGCCATGGCCCTCGACATCGCCATGGGCGGCTCGACCAACACCATCCTGCACCTGCTCGCCGCCGCCCAGGAGGCCGAGCTGGACTTCGACATGCGGGCCATCGACGCCATCTCCCGCAAGGTGCCCTGCCTCTCCAAGGTCGCGCCCAACGGCTCGTACTACATGGAGGACGTGCACCGGGCCGGCGGCATCCCCGCCATCCTCGGCGAGCTCTACCGCGGCGGACAGCTCAACGAGGACGTGCACACCGTCCACTCCGACTCGCTCGCCGAGTGGCTGAAGACCTGGGACGTCCGCGGCGGCTCGCCGTCCGCCGAGGCCGTCGAGCTCTGGCACGCCGCCCCCGGCTGCGTCCGCTCCGCCGAGGCGTTCTCGCAGTCCGAGCGCTGGGAGTCGCTGGACACCGACGCGGCCAAGGGCTGCATCCGCAGCGTCGAGCACGCCTACTCCGTCGAGGGCGGCCTCGCCGTGCTGTACGGCAACCTCGCCGAGGACGGCTGCATCGTGAAGACCGCCGGCGTGGACGAGTCGATCTGGACCTTCAGCGGCCCGGCCGTCGTGGTCGAGTCCCAGGAGGACGCCGTCGACGCGATCCTCACCAAGCGGGTCAAGGAGGGTGACGTCGTCGTCATCCGCTACGAGGGCCCCAGGGGCGGCCCCGGCATGCAGGAGATGCTCTATCCGACCTCCTTCCTGAAGGGCCGCGGCCTCGGCAAGGCCTGCGCGCTGGTCACCGACGGCCGCTTCTCCGGCGGCACCTCGGGCCTCTCGATCGGCCACGCCTCCCCGGAGGCCGCGTCGGGCGGCACCATCGCCCTGGTCGAGGACGGCGACATCATCGCCATCGACATCCCCGGCCGGAAGATCTCCCTGGAGGTCTCCTTCGAGGAGCTCCACGAGCGCCGGCTGAAGCTGGAGGCCGAGGGCGGCTACCGGCCGAAGAACCGCGACCGCCAGGTCAGCCAGGCCCTGCGCGCCTATGCCGCGATGGCCACCTCGGCCGACAAGGGTGCCGTCCGCGACGTCTCCAAGCTCGGCTGACGCACCGCGCACCCGCCTGACACCCCGCGCACAGCACCGCGCACCACGAGGAGCCGTTCCGCCCCGGCGGACGGCTCCTCCGCGTTCCCGCGGCACCGGGTGATAATCGGCCGTGTGACCGAGCACTCCACCCCCGCCCCCAAGCCCGCCGGCGCCCCCGAGCCGGAGCCGATCCGCTGGTTCGGCACCAGCTGGGTCGGCCGTGGCCGCGACTACTGGACGCGCCGGGTCGTCGTGCCGGTCGGCGCCCTGCTGGCGACCGCTGCCGTGGCCCTCGTCCTGCGCCTCGCCGTCGACGGCGTCCGGCTCTCCGACAACGGGGGCTTCGTCAACGGGCTGCTGCTCGCCGCCCTCGCGATCTGCTCATGCCTCTCCGGCCTGCGCAACTGGAAGCTGCTCACCGAGGGCAGGGACCAGCTGACCGGCTGGATGGCCGAGGAGAAGTCGCTCGGCGCGGTCTGGATCATCGGCGGAGCCGGCGCGCTGTTCGCCTACTTCCTGCGCAGCCTCACCGAGGCCCCCGGCGAGGCGGTCAAGCGGGCCGGGTACGAGCGGGCCACCGCCGCCCACGGGCGCCGCCAGGCCGGCCGCAGCGGCCGGCCCGACGCCAAGGCGCCGGGCCGGGGCAAGCGCAAGCGCTGACGGCGGTCAGCTGCGGCTGACCGTGCCGCAGTCCTCGTGGTCCGTCAGGTCCTTGGAGCGGTCGTACGGGTCGCTGGTCGGCCCGCTCTGATTCGGCTGCGGCCGGGCGAACTGGTTGAACTGCGGGTGGAGGTAGCCGTCGTAGACGTCGCAGGCCGAGTTGCCGGACTCCGAGCGGCTCCTGCCGAAGTTGATCTTCTTCGGGTCGTTCCGGTACTTGCCCGGGTCGTAGAACCGGAAGTCCTCGATCTTCCGCACCACGGTGCGGGCGGTCCAGGTGTCCCCGGCGACATCGGCCGCCGGCACCAGCAGGCCCACCGGCTTGGCCGTCCCGTCACCCTTGGTCGTCCCGTCGCCCTTGGGGGCAGGAGCCGCCGACTGCGGCGGGGTGCCCGTCGTGGGGCGCCGGGAGGCGGCCAGCTGCGCGGCCTCCGGCCCCGGGCGCAGGGCGTAGACGTAGGTGAAGTCGGTGTGCACCACGACTCCCTTCTCACCGTCGCCCTCGACGCTGATCCGGCCCTGCAGCTTGACCGTGTCGGTCACCGGGACCGCCTCGCGCGGATCGAAGCGGCTGAACGACCCGGTGGGGTCGTTCTCCTTCGACGGGTGGGCCAGTGCGGCCTCGATCTCGTCCCTGGTCTCCCGTTCGAGCATCGCCAGCGCCGCGTCCGGCCGCCCGCCCGCGATCACCTTCGGATCCAGGTTGGCCGCCGCCAGGTACGCCTTCACCAGCTTGACCTGGGCGGCCACCTGCTCGGCGCTGAACACCCCGATCGCGCCGGGGGCCTGCGGCAGCTCGAAGGCGTCCAGCGTGGTCGGCCAGCCTTCGGCGGGCGAGCCGGCCCACGGGTGGTCGACGGTCGGCTGCTGTGCGTCGGCGGCCGGCGGTGCGGTGGTCGGCTTCGCCGTCTCCGGGGGCGCGGACGGCGCGGGGGAGGGACCGCTGTCGCTGCCGTAGTGCTCGGAGTACCAGCTCCGCAGGGCGTTCAGGTTCAGTGCCGCGAGCAGCACGGCGATCGTCAGCACCACGTAGAGCGGCGTGCGCCACTCCAGCCGGCGGCGCGGGCGGGGGCCGCCCCAGGGGTCGACCGGCTTCGGGGCGCGGCCGAACCGCCTCCCCTTCGCCGGGCCGTCGTTCACCGAGCGGCGGCCGCCGGGGTCGACCGGAGGGGTGTGCTTCCACTGGGCGGCGAGCATCCGGGTGCGACCAGACTGCTCCTTCACGGCAGCGCCCTTGACGAACTCCTCGTCCAGGACGAGGTCGTCGAACGGGTCCTTCCCGCCCGCCCCGGACGGGTCTGCCCCGTCCGGGCTCCGGCCCTCGGACGGGCGCGGTTCTGGATCTTCGGCTATCGGCATCGCGCCAGTATGCCGACGGGGTGTGACGGTTCTTCGATCGGGTCCGCACCTTGTGGTGAACTCGTGTGCGGCGTGCGAGAATCGCCCCTGTTTGTCCGGTCCGGGGCCGCCTCACCCCTTGCCGCGGGCCTGCTTCACCGAGCCGACCACGCCCGCGACCGCCAGCAGCACGCCGGCCGGCAGCAGCGAGAGGAAGAACGCGCCGAACAGGCTCGCGTCGCCGAGGAACGCCTGCGTCAGCGTGTTCAGCACCAGTAGTCCGCCGGCCGCAGGCAGCGCCGACTGCCACGGGTGCTCGGCCGCCCACGCGCGCAGCCGCCGGTCTCCGCTGTCGTGGCGCAGCCGGCCGCCCACCGTGCCGACCAGGAAGAAGAAGAACAGCGCCCAGCCGGCCGGACCGGCCAGCATGCTCAGCGACCAGTCCCCGGTGATCGCGTCGATCCCCAGGGCCGTCGCCCCCACCACCGCACCGACACCCGCGGCCGTCCGCCACGGTCCCACCGTCGCGGCGGCGACGGCGACTTGCCGGTTCTCACGTCGGGACATCTCTCCGTGTGCCATATCTCCACGGTGCGCCCGGGAACAGCCGCGGGCCATAGGGGAGAACCCCGAGTTTCTCCCTAGGGCGTGTGCCTGCCGTGCCCCGTGGGGCACGCCCCGGGTGCCCCGTGGGCTTCCGCAGGGTGGACGTTCCCGCTGCGGGCGGACCGGCGGTGCGAGGATGGCGGCAGGAACGGATGCAAGGAGCGGGCATGGGCAGCGCAGGGGCGCACGGGCAGAAGATCGCCTTCCTCGGCACGGGCAAGATCGGGGAGGCCCTGCTCTCCGGTCTGCTGCGGGCCGGGAAGGACCCGGCGGACGTCCTGGTGACCGCCCGCCGGCCGGAGCGGGCCGCCGAGCTGGCCGCCACGTACGGCGTCGCCGTGGTGGGCAACAGCGAGGCCGCCAAGCTCGCGGACACCCTGATCCTCGCGGTGAAGCCGCAGGACATGGGCACCCTGCTGGACGAGCTGGCGCCGCACGTCGGCGCGGACCGGCTGGTGATCTCGGCGGCGGCCGGCATCCCCACCGCCTGGTTCGAGGCCCGGCTGGCGGCCGGCACCCCGGTGGTCCGGGTGATGCCCAACACGCCCGTCCTGGTGGACGAGGGGATGAGCGTGATCTCCGGCGGCTCGCACGCCACCGAGGCGCACCTGGAGCGGGCCGAGGAGATCTTCCGTTCGGTGGGCAAGGCGCTGCGGCTGCCGGAGGCCCAGCAGGACGCGGCCACCGCGCTGTCCGGCTCCGGCCCGGCGTACTTCTACTTCCTGGTCGAGGCGATGACCGACGCGGGCATCCTGCTCGGCCTGCCCCGGCACGTGGCGCACGACCTGATCGTGCAGTCGGCGATCGGCGCCTCGGTGATGCTGCGGGACTCCGGCGAGCACCCGGTGAAGCTGCGCGAGGCGGTCACCTCGCCGGCCGGCACCACCATCGCGGCCATCCGCGAGCTGGAGAACCACGGGGTGCGGGCCGCCCTGCTCGGCGCCCTGGAGGCGGCCCGGGACCGCTCCCGGGAGCTGGCCTCCGGCGGCAAGTAGGGCCGCCGGAGCCGCCCAGTAGGCTCGACGGCATGGCCTACGACCTGGTGATCTTCGACAACGACGGTGTCCTGGTGGACAGCGAGCCGCTCTCCAACCGGCTGCTCGCCGAGTACCTGACCGAGCTCGGGTACCCGACCACGACCGAGGACTCCTACCGGGACTTCATGGGCACCGCCGCCCACCGGGTCCACGACGTGATCGCCGAGCGGTACGACGGCGCGAAGCTGCCCGACGGCTTCGACGACCTGTTCCATGCCCGGGTGTTCGCCACGTTCGACGCCGAGCTCACCGCCGTCCGGGGCGCGGAGCCGCTGCTGAAGGAGCTTCAGCAGCGCTCCGTGCCCTACTGCCTGGCCTCCTCGGCGAGCCACGCGTGGATCCGCACCGCCCTCGACGTCACCGGCCTGCGCGGCTACCACGCCGAGGAGCGGATCTTCAGCGCCCAGGACGTCGGTGTCGGCAAGCCCGCGCCCGACCTGTTCCTGCACGCCGCCCGTACGCTCGGCGTCGACCCGGCCCGCTGCCTGGTGCTGGAGGACAGCCCCAACGGCGTGCTGGCCGCCCGCGCCGCCGGGATGGACGTGTACGGCTACACCGCGCTCACCGACGCGGCCAAGCTCACCGCCGCCGGTGCCACCGGGCTGATCGCGGCCCTGGCCGAGGTGCCGGCGCTGCTCTGAGCCCGCGGGGCCGGACCCCGGAACTCCCGCGCGACCCCTCCCGCAATCGCCCGCCACCGCCTACGCTCTCGCCAACATCGTCGTACCGGCCAGTAGCGAGGTCCGTGTGAGCACCGCGATACCCCCTCGGCTGCGGCAGGCCAGAGCCGCGCTCGCCGCGAGCTTCCTGCTCCAGGGCGTCACCTTCGCCCTGCTGGTCACCTGCATCCCCGAGCTCCAGGACCGGTACGGGCTCAGCGACGCGCTGCTGCCGGTCTTCCTGGCGGCCGTGCCGGTCCTGGCCGGGGTGGGCTCGATCCTCTCCGAGCAGCTGGTGAAGCGGACCGGCGCGCGGGCCGTGCTGCGGGTGGTCCAGCCCGCCGTCTGCCTCACCCTGGCCGGAGCCGGGCTCGGCGGGACGCTCTGGCAACTCGCCCTCGCGCTGGGCGCGTTCGGGCTGTTGGTCGGCGCGCTGGACGCCAGTATGAACATGCTCGGCGTGGGCCTCCAGCACCGCTACGGCCGCTCGGTCATGCTCGGCTTCCATGCCGCGTTCAGTCTCGGCGGCATCGTCGGCGCGGCCCTCGCGGGCCTCGGCTCGCACTACGACCTCGGCCTGCCCGTCCTGTTCGGGACGGCCGCCTCCGTGGTCGCCCCGCTCGCCGTGGCGGCCGGCACCCTCCCCCGGCCTTCGGCCGGGGGGACCCCCACCGCCGGGCCCGCCGAACTCGGCGACGCCGTCCGGGAGGCCGCCGAGGCCGCGGCCCGGTCCATTCCGTGGCGGCCGCTGCTGCCGCTCTGCCTGGCGATGGCGTTCGCCTACATCGCCGACGCCTCGGTCTCCAACTACAGCGTCAAGTACCTCACCGACGGCCTGGGCAGCCCCGAGGACGTCGCCAAGCTCTCCTACCTCGGCTACATGGTGGCGATGCTGCTCGGCCGTGCGGTCGGCGACCGCGCGGTGCAGCGCTGGGGCGCCGTCCCGGTGGTCCGCGGCGGTGCCGCACTGGCCGCGCTGGGCTTCGCGGCGGCGGCCGCCGCGCCCGGTGCGGCGGCCGGGATCGCCGGGTTCACCGTGCTCGGCTTCGGGATCTGCGCGATCATCCCGCAGGTCTTCGCGGCCGGCGGGCGGCTCTTCCCGGCCGACTCGGACGCCGCCGTGGCCCGGCTCAACCTCTTCAACTACCTGGGCTTCCTGATCGGTTCGCCCCTGGTCGGGGCGATCGCCGGCGCCGGCTCGTACCGCTGGGCGCTGCTCGCCCCGATGCTGCTGGTGCTGGCCGTCCTGCCGCTGGCCGGCCGGTTCGCCCCCGCCCCGGTGCTCGCTCCGGTGACGGCCTGAGGCCCGCGGCCCGCGGCCCGAGGTCCGAGGTCCGGGTGCAGGGCTCAGGGCTCGCGGATCTCGTCCAGTGACTCCTGCATCAGCGCCTTGGCGCGGGTGAACCAGTCCGCGAGGACGGCGATCTCGCCCGGGGTGTAGTCGGCGAACAGCGCACCGAGGCGCTGGTAGAACGGGCCGTAGACCTCCAGGATGCGCGCCTGTGCGGACTCCGCCATCACCACCCGTACCCGGCGCCGGTCGGCGGGGTCGGCCTCCCGGTGGGCGTAGCCGGCCTTCTCCAGGCGGTTGAGCACGCCGGTCACCGCGCCGGTGGTCAGGTGCGCCCGCTCGGCGAGGTCGCCTGCCGCCAGCGGCTCCCCGGCCAGGGCCGCCTCGATGACGAAGCCGAGGCAGGTGAGGTCGGTGACGTTCAGTCCGAGCCGTGCGGCGATGTCCTGTTGTCCGAACTGTGCGAGCGCGATCATCCGGTCCATCGCGTACTGCGCCTGCTCGGCCGTCGCCTGCGGGCGCGGCTTGCCCTCCACGGGAGATCTCCTTAGCATCTAAGTTACTTAGCTCGTGAGGTAAAACGTCTGCGCGGCCGCTCCGCCCTGCGGTCCGGCCGGTCGCGGGTCCCATCACACCAAAAGAGGAGACATGGGCGCACACGACGAGCACGACATGGGCCACACCGTCGCCGGCTGGACCGGCGTCGCCCTCGCGGTCACCGGCAGCGCCGTCGCCGGCCTGGCCCTGGTGGCCGGCTCGGCGGCAGGGCTCTGGCTCGGCGCGGCGGTCACCGCCCTCGGCGGGCTCACCGCCTGGCTGCTCCACCTCGCCGGCTGGGGCAAGGCCACCGGCCCGCGCCCGCCCGGCCGCCGGCACTGGCGCACCCGCGACACGGCCGCCCGGCACGGCCACCCCGACTGCCTCGGCTGCCGCCTGGCGGGCCGGACGGGCACTGCGGCCGTCACCGCGGCCGTCACCGCGAGCGGTGCCGGGGCCGCCCCCGCACCGCGGCCGGCCGGCCGGGCCGCCCGCGGGTAGCCGCGCCCGCGGGCCGGGGCCACGCCCCTGGCGGCCGTCGCACCGCCGCGACGCACTACCGTGGAGGCCATGCCCGAAGCCGAGCGTGACACCCCCTGCGGCCTGCATCTCTTCTGGGACGAGGCGGTCACCGCCTACGACTTCGGTCCCGGTCACCCGATGGACCCGGAGCGGCTGGCGCTCACCATGCGCCTCGTGGAGTCGCTCGGGCTGGACACCGGGCCGGGCGTGACCGTCCGCTCGGCGCCGCCGGCCGGGGACTCCACCCTCCACTTGGTGCACACCCGCGAATACGTCGAGGCGGTCAAGCACGCCGCCGCCCACCCGGACGAGCGGGACCAGCGGCACGGGCTCGGCACCGACGACAACTGGGCCTTCCCCGCCGTGCACTCCGCCTCCGCGCTGATCGCCGGCCAGTCGGTGGCCGCCGCCGAGGCGGTCTGGCGCGGCGAGACCTCGCACGCCGTCAACTTCGCCGGGGGCCTGCACCACGCCATGCCCGGCAAGGCGTCCGGCTTCTGCATCTACAACGACCCCGCGCTCGCCATCGCCCGGCTGCTCGAACTCGGCGCCGAGCGGGTCGCCTACGTCGACGTGGACGTCCACCACGGCGACGGTGTCCAGCAGGCGTTCTGGGACGACCCCCGGGTCCTCACCGTCTCGCTGCACGAACACCCCGCCACGCTCTTCCCGCAGACCGGCTGGGCCACCGAGACCGGCGGCCCGGACGCCCCCGGCACCGCCGCCAACCTTCCGCTGCCCGCCGGCACCGGTGACTCCGGCTGGCTGCGCGCCTTCCACGCCCTGGTGCCCGAGCTGCTGGCCGCCTTCCGCCCGCAGGTCCTGGTCACCCAGCACGGCGCGGACACCCACCTGGAGGACCCGCTCGCCCACCTCGCCGTCACCGTCGACGCCCAGCGGCTGATCGCCGAGGAGCTGCACGCCCTGGCCCACCGGCACGCCGAGGGCCGCTGGATCGCCCTCGGCGGCGGCGGCTACGCCGTCGTGGACGTCGTCCCGCGGACCTGGACCCACCTCGTCGCCACCGCCGCCGGCCGGCCCGTCGACCCGGCCACCGAGACCCCGGAGGCCTGGCGCGCGGAGGTGTACCGGCGCACCCGCCGCCCGGCCCCGCTGCGGATGACCGACGGCGCCCGGCCGGCCTGGCGGGACTTCGACGCGGGATACGATCCGGCCGACCGGCTCGACCAGGCGATCCTGGCCGCCCGCCGCGCCGTCCTGCCCCACCACGGCCTGCTGCCCTGACCGGGGGCACTGACCAGGGCCCCGGCCGTGGCGCTGAACCGCGGCCCCCGGTTGTGAAGGGTGTGGGCGGTGCGCACGGACGGTACGGCAGACCGCCGAGCGACTACGTACTGCAACAGTCCTATCTCTCACCGTACGAGGACTGCGCTTCTCCCTCTTCCCACTGGTACCACCCATAACTACTCTGGGGATACACGTGTGCCGGTGGAGTCACCGGAGGGGAAGCCGGTGCCTTGCACACGGGTAAGGGTCGGGTGATGGTCATGAGTTCCGGCGAACGCCCCCTGCAGGAAGTTGTCTTCCTGACCGTGGCCGAGGTGGCCGCGGTCATGCGGGTGTCGAAGATGACGGTGTACCGGTTGGTGCACAGCGGAGAGCTGCCGGCCATCCGGGTCGGGCGGTCCTTCCGGGTGCCCCAGCAAGCGGTGCACGAGTACCTCAAGGAGTCGTACGTGCGGCTCGAGAGCGCGTAGGACAGGCGGCGGGTCGGGGCTCACAGCCGGTGGGCCCCGCACTCGTTTGCCGCAGATTTCCCCCGAGTTTCCCGGTCACCGGGAGCACGATTACTGCCCTGGGCCTACGGACGGTAGGCTAGGCCCTCCGTCAGTCGTATGGACTCCGTCTCTCACGGACGGGAGTCTCAGTGAGCGAGGGTTGTTCCGTGGGCTCTGTCATCAAGAAGCGTCGCAAGCGTATGGCCAAGAAGAAGCACCGCAAGCTTCTGAAGCGGACCCGCGTGCAGCGTCGCAACAAGAAGTAAGCGCCCGCCGCGCCCTGCGCGCCCGGCGCTTCCACCGCCCGTCCAGGCCCCTGTGGTCTGGGCGGGCGGTGTCGTTTCACGGCCCGCCGCGGTGTCGCGGTACGGTGCACGCAGGCCGCGAAGGCCGAGGAACGAGGTGCAGCAGCGTGGGCAAGGTCGTGCTCGTCACCGGCGTGGCCCGCCAGCTGGGGGCCCGCTTCGCCGCCGAGCTCCGCCGCCGGCCCGGCGTCGACCTGGTGGTCGGCGTGGACGTGCTGCCGCCCCGGCAGGCCGTCGAGGAGCCGGACGGGCCCGCCGCGCCGTACCGGTTCCACCAGCTCGACCTGCGCCGCCCGGCGGTGGCCCGGGTGATCGCCGAGCACGGCGTCGACACCGTCGTCCACCTGGCCGTGAGCGCCACCGGCCTGGGCTCCACCAACCGCTCGTCGGTCAAGGAGTCCAACGTCATCGGCACCATGCAGCTGCTCGGTGCCTGCCAGAAGGCGCCCGGGGTGCGGCGGCTGGTCGTGAAGTCGACCACCGGCGTCTACGGCTCGGCGCCGCGCGATCCGGCGGTGTTCACCGAGCGGACCCAGCCCAAGAACCTGCCCGGCGGCGGCTTCGCCAAGGACGCGGTGGAGGTCGAGGGCTACGTCCGCGGCTTCGCCCGGCGCCGCCCGGACGTCGCGGTGACGGTGCTGCGGTTCGCCAACATCGTCGGCCCCGGCGCCGACACCCCGCTCAGCGAGTACTTCGCGCTGCCGGTGCTGCCCACCGTCCTCGGCTACGACCCGCGGCTGCAGTTCGTCCACGAGGACGACGTGCTCGCGGTCCTCTCCCGGGCGGCCGACGAGCCCGAGCCGGGCACCGTCAACGCCGGCACCTTCAACGTGGCGGGGGAGGGCGTGCTGCTGCTCTCCCAGTGCGCCCGCCGGCTCGGCCGGCCGATGCTGCCGCTGCTGCTGCCCGCGATCAGCTGGATGGCCGGGCTGGCCCGGCAGACCAGGATGGTCGACTTCTCGCCCGAGCAGCTGCGGCTGCTCACCCACGGCCGGGTGGTGGACACCACCCGGCTGCGCGAGACCTTCGGCTACCGGCCCCGGTACACCACCCCGGGGGCGTTCGCCGACTTCGCCGCCGCGCAGTCCGCCGGCCTGCTGCCGCCCGAGCGGCTCGCCGCCGTCACCGACGGGCTGGCCGCGCTGCTCGGGCGCGAGCACGGCCCGGCCACCCGCCCCGACCGACCCAGGAGCTGAACCCGCGATGAGTGCCGCAGCCGAGAACGCGCCGGGCCGGGCCAAGGTCATCCCGATCGAGTCCGCGCCCAGCTGGAGCGAGCCCGACCGGCCCGCCGGCCTGGCCGACCAGCTCGCCGACGCCGTCGGCGGGGCGCTGGCCGGGCGGCTCGGCCCGGCCGCCACCCGGCTGTTCGGCAAGGGCTGGGAGGGCCGGGCCGCCGAAGGCCTCGCCTTCCTGCGCCGCCGGGTCACCGGGGACTACGAGGTGGACGAGTTCGGCTTCGACCGCGAGCTGACCGAGGAGGTGCTGCTCTCGCTGCTGCGTCCGCTCGCCGAGAAGTACTTCCGGATCGAGGTGCGCGGGATCGAGAACATCCCGGCCGAGGGCGGCGCGCTGATCGTCGCCAACCACTCCGGGACGATCCCGCTGGACGCCCTGATGACCCAGGTCGCCATCCACGACCACCACCCCGGCGGGCGGTTCCTGCGGATGCTCGCCGCTGACCTGGTGTTCGTCCTGCCCGGCATCAACGAGCTGGCCCGCAAGGCCGGCCACACGCTGGCCTGCAACGAGGACGCCCAGGCGCTGCTGGAGCGCGGCGAGCTGGTCGGGGTCTGGCCGGAGGGCTTCAAGGGCATCGGCAAGCCGTTCTCCGACCGGTACAAGCTGCAGCGGTTCGGGCGGGGCGGGTTCGTCGCCTCGGCCCTGCGGGCACAGGTGCCGATCGTCCCCTGCTCGATCGTCGGGGCGGAGGAGACCTATCCGATGATCGGCAACTTCAAGACCCTGGCCCGGCTCCTGGGCCTGCCGTACGTGCCGATCACGCCGACTTTCCCGTGGCTCGGGCCGCTGGGCGCGGTGCCGCTGCCGACCAAGTGGACGATCCAGTTCGGCGAGCCGATCGCCACCGACCGGCACCCGGTGGAGGCGGCGGACGACCCGATGCTGGTCTTCGACCTGGCCGACGAGGTGCGGGAGACCATCCAGCACACCCTCTACGAGCTGCTGGTGCAGCGGCGTTCGGTGTTCTTCTGAGCCTGCCGGCGTCCTGCCGGCGTTCTGCCGGATTCCTTTCCGGAACGGCTGAGGGGCCCGGCGGCAGCGCCGGGCCCCTCAGCCGTGTTCCACCGCGTCAGCCGCCGAGGATCCGCAGCCCGGGCAGCAGCCCGGGGATCAGCGGGGGCACCTCGACGCCCTGCGGAGGTGCGTCGCCGGTGGCGGCGCTGGGCGTCCCGGACGGCTGTGGGGCCGCCTGGTCGGGCGTCGGGTCGGGGCTCGGCGAGGGCTTGGTGCCGGTGAGCCCGTTGGTGAGGTTGTCGACCAGCCCGTTCACCGCGCCCGCGGCGTTGCTGGGCACGCTGCTCGGGGCGCCGGCGCCGCCGTTGCCCGGCGTGCTCGCCCCGGTGGACGGTGCCCGCTCGGTGGTGCCGGCCTTGCCGCCGTTGGCGCTGCCCGCGCCGCCGCTCTGGGCCTGCCCGGCGCCCGGTGCGGCGTTGCCGCCGACGGCCGGGGTGCCGGCCGGGGAGCTGCCGTTGGGCGCGGAGCCCGTGCCGCCCGTCCCGTTGCCTGCCTTGTCGCCGCCCTTGGCGGGCGGCGCAGCCAGTCGCAGGGGCGCGACGTCCTCGCTTATGTCGTCGAAGAGCTGGTCGACCAGGTGCGCCTGGGGGATCAGCTGGACCGGCAGCCTGCTCTGCAGGTCGCTCCAGCGGTCGTCCTCGTCCTGGGCGAAGCCGGCCAGGGTGCGCATCGGGTCGAGCGAGCCGTTGCTCCGGTAGACCGAGCGCAGCAGGTCGCGGCCCTTGAGGGCGTCGGCGTGCATGTCGTCGAGCGCCTTGCGGACCTGATCGACGGTGCCCGGGCTGAGCGCGCCGGCGCCGTCCGTCCGGCCGACCAGGCTCTGGGCCTCGTCGAGCCGGGTGGCGGCGTTGTCGAGCAGCAGCCCGCCGCGCTCGCTGTCGGAGTTCGCGAGGTCCAGCCGGAGCCCTTCGAGGCCGCGCTTCATGCCGTAGAGCGTGTCCCCGGGCAGCGCGTTGGAGCTGGCGACGGCCGCGCCGGCGAAGCTGCCGACGGCGAGCCCGGCGACCAGGCCGCCGATCGCGAACCGGCGGCTCCAACGGCCGCGCGGCGCCATCCGGACCGCCCGGTGCCTGCGCTGGCGGGGGACGGTCGCGCCCGGTCCGCCGGCGAAGGCCTGCTCGAACGCGGCCATCAGCTGGGCGCGTTGGACGGTTCGGACCTCCGCGTCCAGCTCCGGTCCGGGCAGCGCGCCCAGCGCACCGGCCATGCCGACCAGCTCGGCCATGGCGGCCGAACCGGCACCGGTGGAAGCGGTGTTGGCCGATCCGGCAGCGGCGGCGCCGCGTTGCTCTGCCTGGTGGGCCTCCAGCGCCTCGGCGAAGGCCTTCACCCGCCGGTGCTCCAGCACGTTTGCCGTCACGGGCCACACCTCCCTTCGTCGTTGTCGACACCCCGGCCTGCCGGACGGTTGCCTCGGCGGGCCAAAGCCACTCCATCGGGTGAGAGGTCGCAATTCGACTTGACCGTACGCCTGGTGGAGGCTTGCACGCTGGCCAACGAGCGGTGCGGGCGGTCGGTTACGCACGGCTGATCATCGGACCGACCGTTCACCCGGACGTGTCGGGCCTGCGCCGACGGTGACGGCACCCCCGGCGCCCTCTCCGTCGTCCGACCGGCTCGCTGCCCGGCTATCTCACCGGGGCGGTCCCCGGCGCCGTCTCCGGCGGTGTTCCCGCCACGGCCCCCCGGTCCGGCTCCGCTCACCGCGCGTCGGGCGGCAGCAGACGGGCCAGCGTCCGCACCGCGCGGTACTGGAGGGTCTTGATGGCGCCCTCGTTCTTGCCCATGATCCTGGCCGTCTCGGCCACCGAGAGCCCCTGCAGGAAGCGGAGCGTGACGCACTCCTGCTGCTGCGGGTTGAGCCGGCGCACCGCGTCCAGCAGGGCGGCGTTGGAGAGCGACTCCAGCACCGACTCCTCCGGGCTGCGCTCGCACTCGTTGGAGTCGAGCATCTCGCCGGTGGTGACCTCCAGCCGGAACCGGCTGGACTTGAAGTGGTCGGCCACCAGGTTGCGGGCGATGGTCACCAGCCAGGCGCCGAAGTCCCGGCCCTGCCAGGTGAAGGTGCCGATCCGGCGCAGCGCGCGCAGGAACGTCTCGCTGGTGAGGTCCTCGGCGGTGGCCCGGCTGCCCACCCGGTAGTAGATGTAGCGGTAGACAGTGTCCGCGTAGTGGTCGTAGAGGCGGCCGAAGGCCTCGCTCTCGCCGGCCTGGGCCTTCTCGACCAGCTCCATGATCGGGTTGTGTTCGGTCTCGTAGCCGGGGCTCGGGGCCGTCCTGGCCCGGCTGCGGCCGCTGGTGCCGGTGGCCCCGGTCCGGCCGCGCGAGCCGGTCCCGGTGGAGGAGCCGGCGGCGGTGGTGCGCAGGGCCTGGCCGGCGGGTTGGGGCGGGCCGTAGCCGAACGCGGCGCCGGCGGGGACCAGTTGGGGCGAGGCGGCGAGCTGGCTGCGGAGCAGGGTGCGCAACAGCTCCAGGCCGGTGGAGATCTGCCGGGCGGAGGCCGGGCGGCCGCGGAGGCTGGTGCGGGAGCGCAGGGGCGCGGGCGACGGGCGGGAGGGTGCAGGCGCGTCGTTCCGGACGGGTGGGTACACGGGACTCCCAGAGGCAGAACTGTGGACGGATCACCTCCGCCTGCGCGGAGAGCACGCCCGCGCCGCCCGGTCGGGAGGGGCGCGTGGGTGACGTGCATCCAGGAGAGAATAACGCTTTGTGCAATGACAGCTACACCGTGTGGTCGAAGTGGTCGTTTGGGATCCGCATTGCATGCATATTCGGCTGACACTGACCGAAGATGTCATCGTTCATCCGGCCCAACGTGATCGAACAGGCGCACAGGGTGACCAATTCGGCGGTCTGGCGGGCGGTTTCCCAGTCATTGGCCTCGGTAACCCCTGACTTTCCCCGTCTGGCGAACGATCAGAACCGGTCGCTGGCTGACAGGTTCGTTCGCTCGGCTCGGACGGCCCTGCGCCACGCGGGAGTTCGCCCGTACGAGCGGCCTGGTCAGCATGCGGATTGACGGGCGGTCACCCGCCCAGGGGAAGCCGTCGTCCCGGCGCGCCACGGAACGGCGGAGGCGTCGTCCGGACGCGGTCCGGGTGGTCCGGACGCGGTCCGGGTGTGGTCCCGGGTGTGGTCCCGGGCGCGGATCAGGCGCGCCGGCGGCGGTGCAGGGCGACCCCCGCGGCCGCCCCTCCCGCGACGACGCCCAGTGCGGCCGCCGCCGGGAGGCCCACCCGGGCCGCCTTGCGCCCGGTCCGGAAGTCCCGCACCCGCCAGCCCTGGGCCCGGGCGTGCCGGCGCAGCGCGCCGTCCGGGTTCACCACGTACGGGTGGCCGACCAGCGAGAGCATCGGGATGTCGTTGGCCGAGTCGCTGTACGCGGCGCAGCGGTCCAGGGCGAGCCGTTCGCGGCGGGCCAGCGCCCGGACGGCGGCCGCCTTGGCGGGCCCGTGCAGCAGCTCGCCGACCAGCCGGCCGGTGTAGAGGCCGCCCTCGGCCTCGGCGACGGTGCCGAGCGCACCGGTCATGCCGAGCCGGCGGGCGATGACCCGGGCCACCTCCAGCGGGGCGGCGGTGACCAGCCAGACCCGCTGGCCCGCGTCCAGGTGCATCTGGACCAGGGCGCGCGTGCCGGGCCAGATCTTGTCGGCGACGACCTGCTCGAAGACCTCCTCGCAGAGGGCTTCGAGGTCGGCGGTCCGCTTGCCGGCGACCAGGCCGAGCGCGGTGTGCTGGGCGTCGGCCATGTGGTCCGGGTCCTCGGCGCCGTGCAGCCGGAACCAGGTCTGCTGCCAGGCGAACCGGGCGATGTCACGGCGGGTGAGGAAGCCGCGGCGGTAGAGGCCGACGCCGAGGTAGAAGATCGCGGCGCCGCGCAGGATGGTGTTGTCGCAGTCGAAGAAGGCGGCGGCGCGCGGGTCGTCCCGCTCGGGGGTGTGGTTCCCGGCGGGTGCCTTGGGGGCCTTCGCCGACCGGTCGGCCGCCGGGGCCTGCTCCTCCGGTGCGTCCGGGGCGACGGCGACGGCCGGCTCGGCCCGCAGGGCGGCCTCCGCCGCCTCGGCCGCGGCCTCGCCGGCCAGGGCGGTCCGCGCGGTGGTGGAACGCCTTGACTGGGTGAGCCTTCGGAGCACGGCCATGGCACCGAGCATAGCCAGCCGGGCCGGGAGAGGCCGTGACGACGGAGTGCCCGCGCGGTGAACACCGGGCGGCCCGCCCGTGGCTCCGGGCCGGCGTGGGGCGGGCGCACAATGGCCGGGTGAGCCCACTGCTGCGACGTGACAAGAACCCGAGCCCGAACCCGGCCGAGCGGACCGTGACCCTGGTCGGCAAGCCCGGCTGCCACCTGTGCGACGACGCCCGGGAGGTGATCGTCCGGGTGACCGGCGAGCTGGGTGCGTCCTTCGAGGAGAGGGACATCACACAGGACGAGGAGCTGTACCGGAAGTACTGGGAGCAGATCCCGGTCACCCTGATCGACGGCCGTCAGCACGACTTCTGGCGGGTCGACGAGCGCCGCCTGCGCGCCGCCCTGGGGGCCTGAGGGGCGGGCGGTACGCGCCCGGGCCCGGTCCGGGCGGCCCGCGCCCCTGCCGCCGCCGCCCCTGCCGCCGCCGCCCCCGCCGTCCGGCGGGGGCGGTTCGCCGAATCGTTGTGAAGAAAACCGGGATCGGTCTGGGGAGCCCCCGCCGGTCGGCTTACGATCGAACTCGTTTGCGCCCATGGGGGGCTGAGCACGCGAGGAGTGCCGCCATGCTTCCCGGCCCGACCCCTGGGACTTCTGTCGTGCCCGCCGGGGCCGGCGGGTTCGCGGTGGTGGACGTGGAGGCGACCGGCCGCAGCCCGTGGCGGCACCGGGTGGTCGAGGTCGCCGTGGTGTTGCTGGACGGGGCGCTGCGCCCCGAGGCCGAGTTCTGCACCTTGCTGGACCCGCTGGGCCCGGTCGGCCCGACCCATGTGCACCGGATAGCCCAGGCCGACGTCGAGGGCGCCCCCCGGTTCCGCGAGATCGCGCCGCGCCTGCTGGAGCTGCTGGCCGGCCGGGTGCTGGTCGGCCATCACGTGACCTGCGACCACGCCTTCCTGGATCGTGAGTTCGCCCGGATCGGCGTGCCGCTGCCGCCGGTCCCCCTGCTCTGCACGATGCGGCTGGCCCGCGCGCACCTGCCGCAGGCCCGCGGCTTCGGCCTGGCGGCCTGCGCGGAGGCGGCCGGCCTGGGCCGGTTCCCGGCGCACACCGCGCTGGGCGACGCCCGGGCCACCGCCGAACTGCTGCGGCACTGCGTGGGGGTGCCGTCCTGTCCGCTGGACGACTGGGCGGTGCCGTTGCGCGAGGCGGCCCGGGTGCCGTGGCCGCGGCTGGGCCAGGCGCGTTCCCGGCCGTCCGGCGAGCCCGTTCCGCTGCGCCGTCGCGACCTGCCGCCCGAGGCGTCGCCGGCGGGCCCGCCCGAGCCGCTTCGGGAGCCGCCGTACCCCGTCCGGACGCCGGGCGCACAGCCCCCGGCGGCGGCCCGGAAAGGGACCGGTGCTATGGGGTCCTCGGCGTGATGCGCATCACTGTGCGGGGACAAATCGGACACCATCTTTGTGCACACGTTCACAAACGCATAGCCTGGCTGCCAAAGCCCAGCTTCACCCACAGGAGCACCGTGGCAATCGGCCGATCACCACAGAGCAGTTCGCAGACGCCCGACCAGGGCGCCGCGCGCCGACCCTCGCGTGCCCGGGGAATCCCGGAGGCGACCGTCGCCCGTCTTCCCCTCTATCTGCGGGCCCTCACCGCGCTCTCCGAGCGCTCGGTGCCGACCGTCTCCTCCGAGGAGCTGGCCGCCGCCGCGGGCGTGAACTCCGCGAAGCTGCGCAAGGACTTCTCCTACCTCGGCTCGTACGGCACCCGCGGTGTCGGCTACGACGTCGAGTACCTCGTCTACCAGATCTCCCGCGAGCTGGGCCTGACCCAGGACTGGCCGGTCGTCATCGTCGGCATCGGGAACCTCGGCCACGCGCTCGCCAACTACGGCGGCTTCGCCTCCCGCGGATTCCGGGTGGCGGCCCTGCTGGACGCCGACCCGGCCGTGGTCGGCAGCAGCGCGGCCGGCCTGCCGGTGCGCCACATGGACGAACTGGAGTCCATCGTGGAGAGCCAGCACGTCTCGATCGGCGTCATCACCACCCCGCCCGGCGCCGCCCAGCAGGTCTGCGACCGCCTGGTCGAGGCCGGTGTCACCAGCATCCTCAACTTCGCCCCGACCGTGCTGACCGTCCCGGACGGCGTGGACGTGCGCAAGGTGGACCTCTCCATCGAGCTGCAGATCCTGGCCTTCCACGAGCAGCGCAAGGCCGGCGAGGAGCCCGACCGCACCGAGTCGGTGCTGGACCGCGCCCCCGGCCCGGTCCGCGCGGCCGCCGCCAAGCTGCGCCGTGCCGCCGGCGGCTCCGGCAAGACCCGTACGACCGCCGAGCCGGCGGCCAAGGACGCCGAGGCGGCGCCGAAGGCCGACAAGCCCGGCAAGGGCGGCGAGGGCGAGCTCTCCGCGGTGATGCCGGCATGAGCACCGAGATCCGTGGCACCAGGGGGCGGGCATGAGTCTTCTCGTCGTAGGGCTGAGTCATCGCACCGCCCCGGTCGGCGTGCTGGAGCGCGCCGCCCTGACCGGTGACGTCCCGACCAGGCTGCTGCACGACGCGGCGGCCACCGCGACCGTCGCCGAGGCCGCGCTGCTGAACACCTGCAACCGGATCGAGCTGTACGCGGACGTGGACAAGTTCCACGCCGGCGTCGCCGAGCTGTCGCTGCTGCTGGCCCACCACAGCGGGGTGGACCTGGAGGAGCTGACCTCCCACCTCTACGTCCACTACGAGGACCGCGCCGTCCACCACCTCTTCTCGGTGGCCTGCGGCCTGGACTCGATGGTGGTCGGCGAGGGCCAGATCCTCGGGCAGCTGCGCGACGCGCTGGCCAAGGCGCAGGACGAGCACACCGCCGGGCGCGGCCTGAACGAGCTGTTCCAGCAGGCCCTGCGGGTCGGCAAGCGGGCGCACAGTGAGACCGGCATCGACAAGGCCGGCCAGTCGCTGGTGACCTTCGGCCTGGAGCAGGTCGCGGCCGGCGCGGGCGAGATCGCCGGCAAGCGGGCCCTGGTGGTCGGCGCGGGCTCGATGAGCTCGCTGGCCGCCGCCACCCTCGTCCGCTCCGGCGTCACCGACCTGCTGATCGCCAACCGGACGCCCGAGCGCGCCGAGCGGCTGGTCGAGATCCTCGGCGCCGGTGCGGCCAGGACGGTCGAGCTGGCCAAGGTGCCCGAGGCGCTGGCCGACGTCGACCTGGTGATCTCCTGCACCGGCGCGGCCGGCGTGGTAATCAGGGCCGAGGACGTCGCCGCGGCGGTCGCCGCCCGCGGTGCCGCCACCCCGCTCGCCTTCCTCGACCTCGCCATGCCGCGCGACGTCGACCACGCCGTGCACGAGCTGCCCGGCGCGCTCCTGGTCGACCTGGAGAGCCTCTCGCACGCCCACGCCGCCACCCCCGGCGCCGGGGACGTGGACGCCGTCTCCGGCATCGTCGCCGACGAGGTGGCCGCCTTCGGCGCCGCCCAGCGGGCCGCCCGGATCGCCCCGACCGTGGTGGCGCTGCGGGCGATGGCCTCCGACGTGGTGGCCGCCGAGCTGGGCCGCCTGGACTCCCGGCTGCCCGGTCTGGACGAGCGCTCCCGCGCCGAGATCACCCAGACCGTCCGCCGGGTCGTCGACAAGCTGCTGCACGCGCCGACCGTGCGGGTGAAGCAGCTGGCCGCCGAGCCGGGCGGCGCGTCCTACGCGGACGCGCTGCGCGAGCTGTTCGACCTCGACCCGGCGGCCGTGCACGCGGTCTCGGGCACTCCGATCGGCACCCAGCAGCCTTCGGGCGGGGGCGCCAGATGAACCGTCAGCCATCCCACGAGTACCACCGGGACGATCACCTCATGAATGGTCAACCGCTCACCGACCAGGCCCCGGCCGCCACCGCACCACTGCGGCTCGGCACCCGGCGCAGCGCGCTCGCCATGGCCCAGTCGGGCATGGTCGCCCGCGAGGTGACCCGGCTCACCGGGCGCCCCGTCGAGCTGGTGGAGATCACCACCTACGGCGACACCTCCCGGGAGGCGCTGGCACAGATCGGCGGCACCGGCGTGTTCGTCTCCGCCCTGCGGGACGCCCTGCTGGAGGGCCGGATCGACTTCGCCGTGCACTCGCTGAAGGACCTGCCCACCGCCGAGCCCGCGGGCCTGGTGCTGGCCGCGGTGCCCGAGCGCGAGGACGTCCGCGACGCCCTGGTGGCGCGCGAGGGCCTGGCCCTGGACGAGCTGGTCGAGAAGCTGGCCGGCGCCGGGCACACCGCCCGGGTCGGCACCGGCTCGCCGCGCCGGATGGCCCAGCTGAACGCGTGGGCCCGCGCCCGCGGCGCCCAGCTGGAGACGGTCGCGATCCGCGGCAACGTGGACACCCGGATCGGATTCGTCACCTCCGGCGAGCTCGACGCGGTGGTGCTGGCCACGGCCGGTCTGAACCGGCTCGGCCGCGCCGCCGAGATCACCGGGCACCTCGACCCGGAGCTGATGATCCCGGCCCCCGGCCAGGGCGCACTCGCGATCGAGTGCACCACCGCCGACCCGGATCTGATCACCGCCCTCTCGGCCCTGGACCACCTGCCCACCCGGGTCGCGGTGGCCGCCGAGCGTGCCCTGCTGGCCACCCTGGAGGCCGGCTGCTCCGCACCGGTCGCCGCGCTGGCCACCTGGGGCCACCTGTACGAACTGCGGCTGGAGGGCGTGGTCGGCACCGTCGACGGCGCCACCCTGCTGAAGATGTCCGCCAACGGTCCGATCGTCCTCGACGAGACCGCCGAGCAGCAGGCGAGGGCCCTCGGCCACGCCCTTGCCGCCCGGCTGCTCGACGCGGGCGCGGCCGCCCTTATGGGGGAGCGAGCCCGATGAGCCCCACCACCGCCACCGACACCCCGTTCCCGGCCGACAGCCCGTTCGCGGGCGGGCCGGCCGCCGCCGGACGGTGCACATTCCTGGGCGCGGGCCCCGGGGACCCGGGCCTGCTGACCCTGCGCGCCGTCGAGGTGCTGGCCTCGGCCGACATCCTGGTCGCCGACCCGCTGACGGCCGCCGCCGTGCGCAGCCACTGTCCGGCCGGTGTGCAGGTGCACGCCCCCGCCGCCGAGGGCACCGACTTCGACCTGGCCCAGCTGGTCGCCGAGGCGGTCCGCTCCGGCAAGCACGTGGTCCGCACCGTCGACGGTGACCCGGGCCTGGACGGCTGCGCCGCCGAGGAGATGCTCAGCTGCGCGAGCGGCGGGATCCCGTTCGAGGTGATCCCGGGTGTCGCCCAGTCGGTCGGCGTGCCGGCCTACGCGGGCGTCCCGCTGCGCGGCACGGCCGGCACCGACGTCCGGTTCGTGGACGGCGCCGCGCTGCTCGCCGGCAGCCCGGTGGACCTGGGCGCGCCGGAGACCACCCTGGTCGTCCGCACCACCCTGGGCCAGCTGCCGGCCACCGCCAACGCGCTGGTCTCCAACGGCCGCAAGCCGGAGTCGGCGCTCAGCGCGACGCTCTCCGGCACCACCACCCGCCAGCGCACCTTCACCGCCACCCTGGCCACCATCGCGGGGGACCTGAAGGCGGCCCGGGTGCTGCCCTCGCCGGTCTCCGCCCCGGTGGACCCGGCGACCTCGGTGATAGCCGTGGTGGGCGAGCAGGTCGCCCACCGCGCCTCTCACTCGTGGTTCGAGACCAAGCCGCTGTTCGGCTGGAACGTGCTGGTGCCGCGGACCAAGGAGCAGGCCACCGGCCTCTCCGAGCAGCTCCGCTCGTACGGCGCGGTGCCGCAGGAGGTGCCGACCATCGCGGTCGAGCCGCCGCGCACCCCGCAGCAGATGGAGCGGGCGATCAAGGGCCTGGTCACCGGTCGCTACGAGTGGATCGCCTTCACCTCGGTGAACGCGGTGCGCGCCGTCCGCGAGAAGTTCGAGGAGTACGGCCTGGACGCCCGGGCGTTCGCCGGGATCAAGGTCGCGGCGGTCGGCGAGACCACCGCGCAGGCGCTGGTGGACTTCGGCGTGAAGCCCGACCTCGTACCGTCCGGCGAGCAGTCCGCGGCCGGGCTGCTGGAGGACTGGCCGCCGTACGACCCGGTGTTCGACCCGATCGACCGGGTGCTGCTGCCGCGTGCCGACATCGCCACCGAGACCCTGGTGGCCGGCCTGGTCGAGCTGGGCTGGGAGGTCGACGACGTGACGGCGTACCGGACGGTGCGCGCCTCGCCGCCGCCGGCCGAGACCCGCGAGGCGATCAAGGGCGGCGGCTTCGACGCGGTGCTCTTCACCTCGTCCTCGACCGTGCGCAACCTGGTCGGCATCGCCGGCAAGCCGCACAACGTGACGGTCATCGCCTGCATCGGCCCGGCCACCGCGAAGACCGCCGAGGAGCACGGCCTGCGGGTCGACGTGATGGCTCCGGCCCCGTCGGCGGCCGCACTGGCCCAGGCGCTGGCAGACTTCGGGGCCAAGCGCCGCGACGCCGCGACCGCGGCGGGCGAGCCGGTCTACCGGCCCAGCGAGCGCCGTCCGGGCTCGCGCCGCAAGGCCCGCTGAGAATCCTCCTGCCGGGGGCGGCAACCCCGTCGCCCCCGGCGCTGCACAACCGTTCGGAGAGAGAAGCCGTGTCCGCTGAATTCCCGTACGTTCGCCCCCGCCGGCTCCGCACGACCCCGGCGATGCGCCGGCTGGTCGCCGAGACCCGGCTGCACCCGGCGGAGCTGATCCTGCCGCTGTTCGTCCGCGAGGGCGTCAGCGCGCCGGTGCCGGTGACGTCGATGCCGGGCGTGGTCCAGCACACCCGCGACACCCTGCGCAAGGCCGTGGTCGAGGCCGCCGAGGCGGGCCTGGGCGGGGTCATGCTGTTCGGCGTGCCGGAGGTGCAGGACGCGGTCGGCACTGAGGGCACCAACCCGGACGGCATCCTCCAGCAGGCGATCCGGGACGTGGTCTCCGAGGTCGGCGACTCCCTGGTCGTGATGTCCGACCTCTGCCTGGACGAGTACACCGACCACGGTCACTGCGGCGTGCTGGCCGCCGACGGAAGCGTGGACAACGACGCGACGCTGGAGCGCTACGCCGAGATGGCCCGGGTGCAGGCCGACGCCGGTGTCCACCTGGTCGGCCCGTCCGGGATGATGGACGGCCAGATCGCGGTCGTCCGCAGGGCCCTGGACGAGGCCGGGCACCAGGACGTGGGCATCCTCGCCTACACCGCCAAGTACGCCTCGGCGTTCTTCGGCCCGTTCCGGGAGGCGGTCGGCTCCTCGCTGAAGGGCGACCGCAAGAGCTACCAGCAGGACCCGGCCAACGCCCGGGAGGCGCTGCGCGAGCTGGAGCAGGACCTCGCCGAGGGCGCCGACCTGGTGATGGTGAAGCCGGCCATGGCGTACCTGGACATCCTGCGGCAGGTGGCCGACGCCTCGCCGGTGCCGGTGGCGGCGTACCAGGTCTCCGGCGAGTACGCGATGGTCGAGGCCGCCGCGGCGAACGGCTGGATCGACCGCGAGCGGATGATCATGGAGACGCTGACCTCGATCCGCCGGGCCGGTGCCGAGCAGATCCTGACCTACTGGGCGGTCGAGGCCGCCGCGATGCTCAAGTAGTCCTGCCGGCAGTCCCGTACACGGACGAAGGCCGGGCCCCTCCCGCGGAGGAGGGGTCCGGCCTTCGTCGTCCGCCCGGACGTCAGCCGACGTGGGCGAAGCCCTCCACGCCGCCGAGCGCGTCGGTGGAGGTGGCGGCGCCCCAGCCGTGCGCACCGCTGTGGATGTTCGAGGTGTGGGCCAGGCCCCACCACTCGCCGGCGGCGAACACCGGGTGGGCCGAGGCGACGAACTCGCCACCGCCGGCCAGGCCGACGTGCGCGAACGCCGGGGTGGCGACACCCGCGAGCGCCAGCGCGCCGAAGGCGGTCAGCGCGGCCTTGCCCAGCTTGCTCTTCATGGATCTGCCCTCTCGTTCGGAGCGCTCGTTCGGAGCGCTCTGCCACTGATCACGTGAACACACGGTGCCGTCCGTCCCGGCGCCCCACGCGCCGGGCCGACGGCCTGTCACCCGGTCGGGCCGCGCCCGAACGAGGCGGTCCGGCCGGACAGTTGATCGCACCAAAGCCCGGAGGGCCCGGGGAGACGTCCCCGGGCCCTCCGTCCGCGCCATGCCCCTGGATCAGCCGATCAGGTGCGAGACACCCGCGTCGCCCGAGGACTGGGTGTTCTGGCCGACGTTGCAGATCTGCTTCGGGGTGCTGTTGAGAACCGGGACCTCGACCGGAACCGCGACACCGATGACGGCGACCGCGATGTTGTGCACCTCGGGCAGGCAGACGTTCGCGTTGTCCAGGGTGTGGAAGTTCGGCGAGCCGTTGCCGTGGGTGCCGGTCTGGTTGGTGCCGCCGTTGCCCTGGGCGGAAACGGCCGAGCCGTCCGAGTCGGCGATGGCGGAGGCCGAACCGGCGGACATCGCGATGGCGGCGGCGGCCAGGCCGGCGGCGGCGAGGGTCTTCTTGATCATTTCTGGTTTTCCTCTCGGGGGTTGAATCGGGGAGCGATTCGAAGGGTGGTTCAGGGGGGTGGTGCGGGGAGGCGGGGTCAGCCGATCAGGTGGGAGACGCCGGCGTCGCCCTTGCTCTGGGTGCCCTGGCCCTGGGTGCAGTACTGCTTGCCGCCGCTGTTGGCGATCGGGACCTCGACCGGGACGGCCACCCCGAGCACGCCGACGGCGATGTTGTGGATCTCGGGGAGGCAGACGTTCGCGTTGTCCAGGAAGTGGAAGTTCGGGCTGTTGTCACCGACGGTGCCGGTGAAGTTGGTGCCGCCGTTGCCCTGGAGGGACGCGGCGGAGCCGTCCGAGTCCGCGATGGCCGAGGCCGGCGCCGCGGCGGCGGCCAGTGCGGCGACGGCCAGGCCGGCGGCGGCGAAGGACTTCTGGATCATGGGGAGATCCCTCTCTGAAAAGCTTTTGGTTTCCGTGCGTACAACGCGTACAACGCTCAGACCCGGTCTGCGGTCACTGACATTCAGATCAAAGAATGACGGCACGGAAGGTTACGGGGATTTTTGAAAAGAGTCCGGGAGGCGCGGCGGCCGGGGCTTTCCGGTCGGATTATTAGGCCGAACCGGTTAACCGCCGCAATCCGGGCTCCGGGTGTCTCGTTGAGACAGATTGCTTTCCGGCTGCGCCCGCGCAGTCGTCTCCCCAGATCTCCAGTACGGACAGGCAGAACGGTGAAAAGCATGAAGTTCTCCAAGCGGGCCGGCGCGATGCTGCTGGCGGTCGGTGCGGGCATGCTCGCCTCCCAGGGAGCGGCGTCCGCCGCCGCGGTCAACCCCGACCAGGTCGGGGCCCTGGAGGACAGGCTGGGCACCCAGCAGGTCCCGGTGGACGTGCCCCTCGCCCCGCTGGACAGCCGGGTCTCCGGCGGCATCCCGACCTCCCTGGTGATGCCCGCCGTGCCCGGCCGCACCACCGGTAACGAGCTGCTCCCGGAGCGGATCGTGCCGGCGCTCGGAACCGGCAAGGTCGGCCCGACCGCCAAGGCCGAGCTGCCGCTGCCGCTGGTCGACCGGGGCGCCGACCTCGGTGAGCTGTTGCTGGAGGCCCCGGCCGCGCCGCTGCACGCCGACACCCCGGGGGTCGGCCTCGGCAGGCCGCTCGCGCTCGCCCAGGACGGCACCGGGCAGCTCGCCGACGGCGCGCTCAAGGTGGACGAGCTCGACCCGCGGCTGATCACCGGAGCGGTCCAGGCCGTCCCCGGCGCCAAGGCCACCCTCGGCAACGAGGACGAGCGGATCTCCGTCACCGACTCGGTGGCGGACCTGGCCGCGACCACCACCGCGACCACCACCGGTGTGGTGCAGCAGACCGGCGTGGCCGGCCTCGCCCAGCTCTGAGCGGTTCCACCCGCGCGGGAGCCCGGTACCCCCGTCCGTCCGGACCGGCCTGGACGGGGGTACCGGGCTCCCGCGTGTCCGCTCCCGGCACTTCCGCAGCCGGTGCGTCCGCTGCCGGGATCAGCCGGGCAGGGCGCCGAGCACCTGTCCGACGACCGGCAGGTCCCGCGGCCCGCCGCCGGCGCTCAGCGGGCCGGTCAGCGTGCCGGTGGAGACCGGCGCCAGACCGGAGTTGTCCGGCTGGACGGTGGCGCCGTTGTTCAGCACGTCGGCCGACGAGTTGGCCCACGGGTCCAGGCGGAGGTCCTTGACCGGCGCGATGCCGTAGCCGAGGCCGGCGGTCGTGCCGCCGAGCGCCTGGGTCAGGTCGGTCTTGGCCAGGCCGGCGCCGCCGGCGGCCGGTGCCGCGTGCGCCGCGCCGGCACCTGCGCCGAGCAGCATCGCGGCACCCAGGGCGGCGGCCAGGCCGGCCCCGCTCTTCTTCGAAACCATGCGAGTCACCCTTCGGGGGATCGGGTCCCCGGGCGGCTGGACCGCGCCCGGGCATGCCGAACTGCCCCCCGGCCGGCTGGTCGGAGGGCAGTTCGGCCGGAATGCGTGCCGATCGGGGATCAGCAGTCGTCCGAGTCGTGGTGCGGGTGCGCCTCCACGTTGGCGCAGCTGTTGCCGAACGCCGGGTTCAGGGCGCCGATCACGTCGACGGAGTTGCCGCACAGGTTGACCGGGATGTGCACCGGGACCTGGAGCTGGTTGCCGGAGAGCACGCCGGGCGAGCCGGCGGCGACGCCCTCGGCACCGGAGCTGGCGGAGGCGGCACCGGCCGCGCCCATCACCAGGCCGGCGGCGGCGGCGGAGAGGACGGCGGCCTTCTTCACGTTCTGCATGGGGGTTGATCTCCTCGATCACACACGGGTTGAGCGGGCCGCACCCCGCAGTCGGCGGGGTGCGGCACGGACTCGGTGAAGCAGCTGTCGCCGGTGCGGCGACCGCCGGTTCAGCCGATGTTGGCGCAGTGGTTGCCGAACGCCGGGTTCAGGATGCTGACGACACCGATGGAGTTGCCGCAGACGTTGACCGGGATGTGCACCGGGATCTGGATCTGGTTGCCGGAGAGCACACCGGGGGAGCCGGCGGCGACGCCCTCGGCACCGGAGCTGGCGAACGCACCGCCGGCCGCACCGACGACCAGGCCGGCGGCGGCGAGGGACAGGGCGGCGGCCTTCTTGAGGTTACGCATGGGGTTCTTCCTCCGTTTTCTGCCCGACCGTAAATGGAATTAGTCGGGAGCCGGGCGAAGGTGAATCATCGCCCGCTGGCTTCTGGAAATGCCGTGATTGTCACTCTGGCGGCCCAAGTGGCGCGTGTCGCCCGTGGCTTGGGCGATGGACGGCGGCCGCGTCACCGCACGTCGCGAATTGTTCCCGCACGGCCGGGACAATTCGCGCAGACGCGCGACCAGGAGCAATTCCGGACGGGCTCGGACCGGCGGCGGATCTCCCGGAGTCGATGAGCCGTCCGGCGGGGGTGGGCCGGGCGGCCGTTCGGGACTGGGTCAGGCGTTGGCGCAGCTGTTGCCGAACGCCGGGTCGAGCAGGCCGACCAGCTTGACCGAGTTGCCGCACGCGTTCACCGGGACGTGCAACGGGATCTCGATCCCGTTGCCCGAGGCCACTCCGGGCGAGCCGGCCGCGACACCCTCGGCGGACGCGCCGTGGATGTGGTGGGCGGAGGCGACGCCGGCGCCGGCGGCCAGCATGGCGGCGGTGGCCGCCGTGCCGACGACGCCGTGGGCGAGCTTGCGCATCTGCGGTACTCGATTCGTCTAGAGGGCCTGGGTAGAGCGTGTTCCGCCAGGGAGAACGAGGAAGCGCCCGGGGGGAAACGGTCGGGCCGGGTGATCACCCGAATGCCTGGCGCCCGGCCGGTTAGGCCACTTGGGTGACAAAGGGTGTGCCGTCGCAACCGGGTCGGGCGGGTGTCGTTCTAGATGTCGCACTCCCCGTGCATCTCTGTCGATTAGTCAGGAGGCTCCTATGAGCATCAAGAAGACGGCCGCCGTCGGTGCCGCCGTGGTAGGCATCGTGGCGGCCGGTGCCGGCACCGCGATGGCCAGCTCGGGCGCCGAGGGTGTCGCCGCGGGTTCCCCCGGCGTCATCTCCGGCAACCAGGTCCAGGTGCCGGTCCACATCCCGGTCAACCTCTGCGGCAACACCATCAACGTGATCGGTCTGCTGAACCCCGCGTTCGGCAACCACTGCGTCAACGCGGGCTGACCTGCGCCCGGTTCGGCCGGCGCGAGCCGCCGTTCCGCGCTTCCCTCCTGGGGCGCGGGGCGGCGGCTCTCCGCATGTCGGGCGCCGCGCGGGTGCTGTGCGGGTGTCGCGCGGGCGCTGCACGGATGCTGCGCGGGCCGGGCGCGCCGTGCGGGCTTGGCGAGGGCTGCGCGATGAGTCGTCCGCGTGTCAACTCCCGGTGCTGCCACAAGCCTTGTTGCGTTACTTGTCAGTACTTAGAATATGAGACCTGCTCACCTTTCTTTGCTCCGAGCCGTCCGGCGCCCCCGGTCGGGCGGTCCCCCACCCCGCAAGGAGTCACGTGTGATCAGGTCAAGATTGTCAGGTGTGCGGCGGTTCCGGTCGGTCGCGCGCCGCTCCCCGTACGGCGCGCTGCTGGCGACGGGCGCCCTCGTCGCCACCCTCGGCCTGGCCGGTGCCCCCGCCGCCCTCGCCGACTCCGGACCGGCCGCCGCGGCCGCCGGCACCACCCGCCCGGCCGCGATCGTCGCCCTCGGGGACAGCGCCATCTCCGGGGAGGGGGCGGGCACCGACACCGGCGACGGCTACTTCCCCGAGACCGACAGCCCCACCAACTACTGCCACCGCCACCCCAAGTCGGAGATCTTCGTCACCGGCATCCCCGATGTCACCCCGGTCGACCTCGCCTGTTCCGGCGCCCAGACCGGCGACCTGGTCAGCGACCCCGAGCTGGCCAAGATCACCGGCGGCGGCAGCGGAGACTTCGGCGAGCGCAAGCAGGACGTCCAACTCGCCGAGGTGGCGGGCAAGTACGACGTCAAGATGGTCGTCGTCACGATCGGCGCCAACGACGACTTCGACTTCAGCGGGATCATGATGCACTGCCTGGCGCAATACTTCCCCGTCCCCAAGGACCAGGGCTGCCGCGACACCATCGGCAGCGACGAGATCGCCCAGCGGGCCAAGAAGGTCCAGCCCAAGGTGGTCGCCGCGCTCCAGGACATCCGCCGGACCATGCGGAAGGCCGGCTACGCCGACAACGCCTACCAGCTGGTCTACCAGTCGTACTTCAACCCGATCACCCCGGACATCCGCCGCAACGACTACCTCGGCAAGGTCGCCGACGGCTGCCCGGCCTTCCCCGAGGACCTCGCCTGGGGCCACAACTGGGTGGTGCCGGTCTTCAGCGACACCCTGCGCGCCGCGGCCGAACAGGTACCCGGCGTCCGGTACCTGGACCAGCGGCGGGTCGCCTTCGGCCACGAGGTCTGCGCCGAGTGGACCAGCTCCCCGTACGAGTACAGCAACGGGGACGTCATCAACCTCTCGGAATGGGTGCGCAACGGCTGCGACTCGCAGATCGGCATCCCCGGCCTCTGCATGAACATGGTCCGCCAGTCGTACCACCTGCGGGTGGCCGGCTACCGCGGCGAAGGCGTCTGCCTGGCCCAGTTCTACGCCGCGCCCGACCAGCAGCAGGCCTACTGCACCCTCAACCAGCAGAACATCACGTCCATCCAGCCGCTCACCCCCGGCAAGCCGTTCGCCGACGTGCCCGAGGACGGTGCCTGGTACCAGCTCACCAACTCCGCCAACGGCAAGGCGCTCGACCTCTCCGGCGGCGGCACCTACGGCGACTCCGCCAACGGCCGCCCCGCCATCACCTACAACGCCACGGGCGGGCTCAACCAGTCCTTCGTCCTGGAGATCAAGCAGGGCGGCAGCTACGAGCTCGACTTCAGCGGCAACCGGAACATGTGCCTGGACGCCGACGCCGGCTCCACCGCCCCCGGCACCCGGCTCCAGCAGTGGGGCTGCAACGGCGGCGGGAACCAGCACTGGGTCTTCGAGCCGGCCGGCAACGGCCTCTACAAGCTGGCCGACTCCCAGGACCGGTCCAAGGTCGCCACCGCGAGCGGAGACCTCGACGCCAGGGGCAACCAGCTCGTCGAGCTCGCCGCCGACACCGGCGCCGCCAACCAGCTCTGGCAGCTCACCAAGCTCGGCATCGTCTACCTGCACGGCTGACGGCCCGGCCTGCCACCGGTCACAGCTGCGCCGCCGCCCCCAACCGGGCGGCGGCGGAGCCCGTCAACGGGTACGCCCGCTCCACCGGCAGCAGCGCGGCGTCCCTGGTGCGCCGGACCTCGCCGGCCAGCTCCGTGACGTCGGTGACCGAGCCGATCCACTCGTCCGCGGTGACCGAGCCGATCCACTCGTCTGCATACCGCCGCACCGCCTCGCCGCGCAGCGTGCGGCGGGAAGGGGGGCGCGGGCGTGCGGACGGGCTCTGCTCCTTCCGGGAGACCTGCACGGAAGGTTGACGCGGGCGCGCGAACCCCCGTGCCGTAGGCTCGCTCGGCGGCTGAGCGACCGACGGCCGCGCCGACCACGAGCGGGGGAGGGAGTCCCGAGCTGATGAGCACCGCAGCGAGTACCTCGAGTACGGAGCCGGCGAGCGCGGAGCCGTCCGGTGCCGGCGACCGGCGCGACGGTGCCGAGGGCCACGGCCGGTTCCCCGCCGCGGTGGACCGCTTCGCGCCCGCGATCGGCGCGTACGCGGTGGTGAAGGCGATCGGTCTGGGCGTCTTCATGCTGCTGCTCTCGCACACCGGGGACTTCCTCAAGAAGGAGGTCGGCCGCGGCGGCGGTGCCCAGCCCTGGGACGTACTCGGCACTTGGGACGGCATCTGGTACCAGCGGATCGCCGAGAACGGCTACAACCCGCAGCTCGTCCCGGTGCACGGCTTCGGCACGCTGGCCACGTACCACGAGAACTCGGCTGCGTTCTTCCCGCTCTACCCGTGGCTGATGCGGCTGGTCGGCGCGGTGACCGGCCTCGGCCCGTACGGCTCCGGGATCGCCGTCTCGGTGGTCGCCTCGTTCGTCGCGGCGGCCGGGATCTTCGCGATCGCCGAGCGGCTGGGCGGCTTCCGGGCGGGCGTGACCGCCGCGGTGATCTGGGGTCTCTTCCCGGGCTCGGGGGTGGAGTGGGCGGTCTACTCGGACTCGCTCTTCGTCGCGATCTCCGCCTGGGCCTGCTACTGCGTGATGACGCGCCGCTGGGTGACCGCCGGCCTGCTGGCCCTCGCGGCCGGTCTCAACCGGCCCACCGCGGCCGCGCTGATCGCGGCCGTCTCGATCGCGGCGCTGGTGGCACTCATCCGGCGCGGGGACGGAATCGCGCGCCCCCTGACCGCGATGCTGATCACCCCCTGGGGCCTGCTCTGGTACGTCGCCTGGGTCGGCTACCGGATGGGCGACTGGGGCGGCTACTTCAAGCTCCAGCGCGGTGCCTGGAACCGCTACTTCGACTGGGGAGCCTCCACCTCCCGCACCTTCCTGGACGTGATCACCGGGCACTGGACCTTCTGGCAGTCCAACCCGGTGCCGGACCTCATCGCGGTCGGCCTGGTGATCGCCCTGCCCGGCCTGCTGGTGCTGCTGCTGCGCGTCCGGCCGCCGTTGGTGCTGGTGGTCTACACGCTGCTGACCGTCTTCACCGCGCTGAGCAGCAACCAGATCTTCAGCAACATCTCGCGCTACCTGCTGCCCGCCTTCCCGCTCGTCATCGGCCTGGCGATCGCGCTGCGCCGGGTGCGGCTGCCCGCCCTGATCGGCCTCTTCGCGGTGCCGTCGCTGGCGGCCGGCTGGTACGCGGGGTACGCGCTGTTCGAGCTGGGCATTCCGTAGCCCGGGCATCTCGTCACCCGGGCGCTCCGTAGCCCCGGGCGGCCACACAGCGCCGGGCAATGCGTGCGGCGGTGCGTTCTGCCGATCGGCGCGTTCCGGGAGGCCGGTGCGTTCCGGGAGGCCGGTGCGTGCTGCCGGGGCGCGGCGTATTTGGTTGCTCACGGGATCATCTGCCGGGAGACGGCCTTGCTACGCTCGGACGTATGACGACGAGCCCGCCCGTGCGCCAGATCCGCGACCTCTCCGGCCTTCTGGACCACGCCAGCCACGTGCTGGCGACCAGGATGGCGGCCGCCTTCACCGAGCTCGGGATCACCCCGCGCGCGTACTGCGTGCTCTTCCACGCGATGGAGGCTGAGCGCACCCAGATCCAGCTGGCCGAGCTGGCCGACCTGGACAAGACCACCATGGTCGTCACCGTCGACGAGCTGGAGAAGGCCGGCCTCGCCGAGCGCCGGCCGTCCGCCACCGACCGCCGGGCCCGGATCATCTCGGTGACCGAGGCGGGCGAGCGGGCCGTCGAGCAGGGCACCGCGATCGCCGACCGGGTCCACCGCGAGGTGCTGGAGTCGCTGCCGGACCCGGAGCGAACGGCCTTCGTCTCGGCGCTGTCGCGGCTGGTGGGCGGACATCTGGCCGAGCCGGTGGAGAGCGACCGGACGGTCCGGCGGGCCCGCCGCGCCAGGGGCTGAGTGGGTAGATGACGAGACCTTCCCGAGAAAGATAGTCCCGAACAAAACAATCTGTTAGTGTCATTCCCGGTACTCGACGAACCGGGAGACCCACCATGACCACGCACGCCCCGACCGCGCCCGCCCCGCGCACGGCCACCCCGCGCAAGGCCGCGCCGACCGCGCCCGCCCCGGGCCCGGCGGTCCCCGCCCGCTCCCGAGCGCTCGCCCTCGCGGTGCTCTGCGCGGGGATGCTGATGATCGTCCTGGACGGCTCCATCGTCACCGTGGCCCTGCCGGCCATCCAGGCCGACCTCGGCTTCACGCCCGCCGGCCTGACCTGGACGGTCAACGCCTATCTGATCGCCTTCGCCGGCCTGCTCCTGCTGGCCGGCCGGCTCGGCGACCTGATCGGCCGCAAGAAGGTCTTCGTCGCCGGGCTCGCGCTCTTCACCGCCGCCTCGCTGCTCTGCGCCGTCGCCACCGGCCAGGGCGTGCTGATCGCCGCCCGGTTCCTCCAGGGCGTAGGCGGTGCGATGGCCTCCGCGGTCAGCCTCGGCATGATCGTCACGCTCTTCCCCGAGCCCGGCGAGCGCGGCCGTGCGATCGGCGCCTTCAGCTTCGTCGGCGCGACCGGCGCCTCGATCGGCCAGGTCCTCGGCGGCGTCCTCACCGAGGCCCTCAACTGGCACTGGATCTTCCTGATCAACCTGCCGCTCGGCCTCACCGCCGCCCTGCTCGCCGTCCGGGTGCTCGACTCCGACCGCGGCCCCGGACTGCGGGCCGGCGCCGACGCCCTGGGGGCCGCCCTGGTCACCGCCGCCCTCATGCTCGGCATCTACACCGTCGTCGGCACCGGCGAGCACGGTTGGACCTCCTCCCGCACGCTCGGCCTCGGCGGGCTCTCCGTCGCCCTGCTGGCCGCCTTCCTGCTGCGCCAGGCCCGTGCCGCCCACCCGCTGCTGCCGCTGCGGATGTTCCGCTCCCGCAACGTCGCCGGCGCCAACGTCGTGCAGATCCTGACCATCTCCGGGATGTTCGGCTTCCAGATCCTCGCCGCCCTCTACCTGCAGAACGTGCTCGGCTACGGCGCCGCCGCCACCGGCCTGGCGATGCTCCCGGCGGCCGTCGCCATCGGCGCCGTCTCGCTGCTGCTCTCCGCCCGGCTGAACGCCCGCTTCGGCGAGCGCAACGTCCTGCTCGCCGGGCTGGCGCTGCTGGTCGCCGCACTCGGGCTGCTCACCCGGCTGCCGGCCGACGCCGACTACGTCGTCCACCTGCTGCCGACCATGCTGCTGATCGGTGGCGGCGGGCTGGTGCTCTCCGGCCTCACCGCGCTGGGCATGTCCGGCGCGAGCACGGCCGACGCGGGCACCGCCTCCGGCCTCTTCAACACCACCCAGCAGGTCGGCGCCGCCCTCGGCGTGGCCGTCCTCACGACCCTGGCCACCTCCCGCAGCGCCGCCCTGACCGCGGCCGGCCACTCCGCCGCGGATGCCCTCACCGGCGGCTTCCGGCTCGCCTTCGCGGTCGCGGCCGGCCTGCTCACGGCCGCCCTGGTGCTCACTGCGGTCGTCCTGCGGCCCGCCCGCCCGGACGCCGACCGGCCGGCCGTGCCGATGCTCTGAAGCACGGATCCTCCGAAGCACGGATCCTCTGCGGCGCGGATCTTCTGACGCGCGGCCAGACGGTCGGACAGTCACACACCACACGGCGACGGGCCGCCGGGGAGACCCGGCGGCCCGTCCGTTCGGCGCACCGTCCCGCCGCCCCGCACGCGCGGGGCGGCGGGACAGCCGGTGTGCCGGGTGCCGCCGTCAGCCCTTCTTGGCGATGAAGTCGAACAGGCCGGCCGCCACACTGTCCAGGTACGGGCCGGTCTGGTACTTCGGCTCACCCTCGAACCCGACCGAGACGTTGCTGACCAGGGCCGGCTTGCCGTCCTTGGTGGCCAGCCAGCCGCCGCCGCTGGAGCCGCCCGTCATGGAGCAGCCGATGGCCAGCATCGGCGGGCGCGCGGGGTCGAGCGAGTAGCGGGAGGGCTTGCCGCCCTCGCAGTGGTCGAGTTCCATGCCGTCGAACGGCGGTGCGGCCGGGTAGCCGTAATCGGTGACGGCCAGCTGGTCGCGCGGGGCGTTGAACCAGACCGGCACGGCGCCGCCGATCGTCTCCTCCAGCGACTTGCCGCCGTCGTTCTCGGGCTTGACGCGCAGGATCGCGAAGTCGTACTGCGCCGCGGGGCCCACCGGGCCGCCGCCCTCGGCCTTCCAGACCGGGGAGGTGACGTAGTTGACCGCGTCCCACTCGCCGTACGGCGCGTACTGCGAGGCCTCCGTCGGCCGCTTGCCACCGGTCACCGCGCCGGAGCTGTTGAAGTCCGGGATGAAGACGATGTTGCTGTTGAACGTGGAGCCCTTGCCCTGGTGGGCGCAGTGGCCGGCGGTCCACACCAGGTTGCTCTTGCCGGGGTGGGCCGGGTCGGCCACCACGGTCCCGGAGCAGACGTAGTGCTGGCCCAGCTTGCCGGGCGCGAGGCTCTCGCCGCCGGGCTTGTCGAAGAAGATCTTGCCGAATACGGCCATGTTCTTCGCGTACGGGTGCGGTACGGCCTGCGCGGTGACGGTCTGGGGCGCCGGGTCGCTGCCGGTGTCGCCCGGCTGGGTGGGTGCTCCGCCCGGCGTCTGGGCGGTCGACGGCTTCGGCGCGGCGGTGGTCGGCTGCGCGGACTGCGCCGGTGCGGTGGACGGCTGGGGCGCCGACGGCTTCACCTGCCCGGCCGGCTGGGCGGACAGCATCCTGTCCAGGTTCCAGTAGCCCTTGGCGACGGCCGGGAGGGCGTAGTCCTTGGCCCACTTCTCCCAGTCGTCGAAGTTCCACTTCTTCAGATCCGCGAGATTGGCCGGCAGCCCCAGGTCCGGCGCGTTGGTCGCGGCCCCCGTGGCCGTCGTGTCGCCGGAGCTGTTGTCGGGCCCGCAGGCCGAGGTGGCCAGCAGGGTGAGTGCCAGTACGGATGCGCCGAGGGTGGCCCGCGTGGCGCGCATGGTGATACGAGTCGATGACATGAACGTCGGAAAATCCCCCTGTGAGCGGCCCGGCGTGGAAACCGCCGACGCCGGGTGTGCGGGCAGGAGTATGTCACCGATCGTCAGAACACCTGTTCCCGGGCGGGTTCGGGCGGGCGGGCCCGTCCCCGGCGCGACCCGGTCGAGCACCCCCGGTCACCCCGCGGCGCAGTCCCGGAGGGGGCGCGGGGGCCGGGACCTCAGGGCCAGACCAGGCAGTACAGCTGGTGGCCGGCCTCGTGCAGCCGGTTCGCGAAGTCCTGCCACTCGTGCAGCATGCTGTAGATCACGAAGGCGTCGCGCGGGCCCCGGCGGTCGGGGACGGTGGACCAGATGAAGGCGGCGGCGCCGAGTTCGGTCTCGTCGGCCTTGCGCAGCGGTTCGACGACGTTCTGCGGAAGCTGGACGACCGCGTAGTCGGGGTGCAGGACGACCAGCTCCAGCGGTGGGACCTGGTGCAGCGGCACGCCCTGGATGCCGGTGAGGACCATCGCGCTCATGGTCTCCGGCTTGATCTTGGTGGAGAGGTGGCCGTTGGGGGAGCCGCTGGTCTCCATCAGGTCGCCGAGCCGCCCGAGCGAGCCGAGCTCGCCCGCGTCGAGGCCGAGCCCGCCGGGTCCGAGCGCGGTCGGGACTCTGGCGGCGGTGGCTCGGTCGGGTGCGCCGAAGTACTTGTAGGTCACCCCCACGCGTCCCTCACCCCGCCTCTCTCCGCCGCGACCTCCACGACCCGTACCCGCTCCCGTACCCCCGCGTGCGGCCTCGGCGGGCCGGCGGGAGCCACCCGCGGCCTCGTCGTAGCCGTCCTGCGCCTCGGACACTCGGACCATCCTCACCGGAATTCGCCGGAATCGACAGACCCCCGCACGTCCGGCGTCCCACCGGACGTGCTCCTTACCCGTCATGCGCCGCCGTACCCAGTCGGGGCACGCGGCAGTCCTCTTCACACCCCTGCACACGCGGGGAGTCTGCACACCCCGCGTGGAAAGCCTGAGTACATAGTCTGACTGGTCCGTCCAGCGGGAGCAGCCAGGGGCCCCGTTGTACGGATAACCGTACAGACTTCGTCCCCCGGATCATCGTTCCAGATGATGAGGTCCGACATGCAGAGGTGAAGGACACGATTTGAGACCATGTCTCCCGTGAGCTACCCCTACGAAGCACCCCAGTCCCAGTCGCTCTTCGACCGCGCCTCGGTCGTCACGCCCGGCGGCGTCAACTCCCCGGTGCGCGCCTTCCGCGCCGTGGGCGGCACGCCGCGCTTCATGGTGTCCGGCACGGGCCCCTACCTCACCGACGCCGACGGCCGCGAGTACGTCGACCTGGTGTGCTCGTGGGGACCGATGATCCTCGGCCACGCGCACCCCGCGGTCATCGACGCCGTCCAGCAGGCGGTCTCCCGCGGCACCTCCTTCGGTACGCCCGGCCAGGGCGAGGTCGAGCTGGCCGAGGAGATCGTCGCCCGGGTGGCCCCGGTCGAGCAGGTCCGCCTGGTCTCCTCCGGCACCGAGGCGACCATGTCGGCCATCCGACTGGCCCGCGGCTTCACCGGCCGGGCGAAGATCGTGAAGTTCGCCGGCTGCTACCACGGACACGTGGACGCGCTGCTGGCCGCCGCCGGTTCCGGCGTGGCGACCTTCGGCCTGCCGGACACCCCGGGCGTCACCGGCGCCCAGGCCGGCGACACCATCGTGCTGCCGTACAACGACCTGGCCGCCGTCGAGCAGGCCTTCAAGGCGCACCCCGGCGAGATCGCCTGTGTGATCACCGAGGCCTCGCCCGGCAACATGGGCGTCGTCCCGCCGCTGCCCGGCTTCAACGGCGGCCTGGCCCGGCTCTGCAAGGAGAACGGCGCGCTGTTCATCTCCGACGAGGTGATGACGGGCTTCCGCGTCTCCAAGGCCGGCTGGTACGGCCTGGAGGCGGCCGGCGAGGGCTGGGCCCCGGACCTGCTCACCTTCGGCAAGGTCATGGGCGGCGGCTTCCCGGCGGCGGCCTTCGGCGGCCGCGCCGACGTGATGGGCCACCTGGCCCCGGCCGGCCCGGTCTACCAGGCCGGCACCCTCTCCGGGAACCCGATCGCCACCGCGGCCGGCCTGGCCCAGCTGCGCGGCTGCACCGACGAGGTGTACGCGACGGTGGACAGGGTCTCCGCCGAGGTCTCCACGCTGGTCGCGGACGCGCTGGCCAAGGAGGGCGTGGCCCACCGGCTGCAGACCGCCGGGAACATGTTCTCGGTGTTCTTCACCGAGGCCGCCGTCACCAACTACGACGAGGCGAAGACCCAGGAGGCGTTCCGCTTCAACGCCTTCTTCCATGCCATGCTCGCCCAGGGTGTCTACCTGCCGCCGTCCGCCTTCGAGTCCTGGTTCGTCTCGGCGTCCCACGACGAGCGGGCGATCGAGCGGATCGCCGCCGCCCTGCCGGCCGCCGCCCGTGCGGCCGCCGAGGCCACGGCCTAGATTTCACCGAGCCCCAGGAGTACTGAGAAGTGAGCGCCAAGGACATCACCGTCGTCCACCTGATGCGGCACGGTGAGGTGCACAACCCGGAGGGCATCCTGTACGGCCGGCTGCCCGGCTACCGGCTCTCCGAGCTGGGCCGGCAGATGGCCGACCGGGTGGCCGAGGACCTGGCCGGCCGGGACATCACCCACGTGGTGGCGTCCCCGCTGGAGCGGGCGCAGGAGACCGCCGAGCCGATCTCCAAGTCGCACGGCCTGGACCTCGCGACGGACGACCGGCTGATCGAGGCGGACAACATCTTCCAGGGCAAGACCTTCGGGGTCGGCGACGGTTCGCTGAGGAACCCGGGCTACTGGAAGTACCTGACCAACCCGTTCAAGCCCTCCTGGGGCGAGCCGTACATCGAGCAGGCGGTGCGGATGATGGGCGCGCTCGCCGCGGCCCGGGACGCCGCTCGCGGGCACGAGGCGGTCTGCGTCAGCCACCAGCTGCCGATCTGGATCGTCCGTTCCTTCGTGGAGCGCCGCCGGCTCTGGCACGACCCGCGCAACCGGCAGTGCTCGCTTGCCTCGCTGACCAGCTTCACGTTCGAGGGCGACAAGATCGTCTCGGTCGGCTACCGCGAGCCGGCCCGTGACCTGCTGCCCGCGCACCTGGTCGGCAAGGGCGGCAAGAGCAAGCCGGTGGGCAAGAGCTTCGGCGCCTGACGCGGTGCCCCGCAGGCCCCGTCGACGGGCCGCGCGCAGGCCTGGCCGCCCGATGTAAGACCCGTCTAAATATGGGCTGCGTCACCTCCGACGCGCCCGGGTGGTCTGGTCCGGCCGCAGGTCAGAGGGGGTCCGACACGGAATGTCGGACCCCCCCGAACCTGGTCGGAAGAGCATGCGAAACTTTTCACATGTCTGGCACGACGCGCCCCCGTCCTCGTCTCGCCGCAGCGGCCGCAGTCACGGCCGCCGCTGCCGCGCTCGCCCTCAGCGGCTGCTCCTCGTCCGGCTCGTCGGGCAGTGGTGACGGCCAGATCGGTTTCGTCACGGCCAAGGGCACCAACCTCTCCACGGCCGCCGCCGGACACCGCCAGGACGCGCCCGACATCTCCGGCGGCACCCTGGAGGGGACGCCGGTCAAGCTCTCCGACTACCGCGGCAAGGTCGTCGTCCTCAACGTCTGGGGCTCCTGGTGCGGGCCGTGCCGGGCCGAGGCGGACGACCTCCAGCGGACCTGGGAGAAGTACAAGGACCAGGGCGTCCAGTTCCTCGGCATCAACACCAGGGACGCGGAGATCAAGAACGCCGTCCGCTTCGAGGAGGAGAAGGGCGTCACCTACCCGAGCCTGTACGACCCGGCCGGCACCCAGCTGCTGAAGTTCCCCAAGGGCAGCCTCAACCTGCAGACCCTCCCGACCACCCTGGTGGTCGACCGTGACGGCAAGCTCGCGGCCCGCGCCGTCGGCGGCCAGACCGACGACGCCCTGGAGTCGATCCTCCAGCCGGTGCTGGCGGAGCAGAAGCAGTGAGCGCGGTCCTGCAGCTGGCGGACAACATCGGGACCATCCAGAGCGGCGCGCTGCTGGTGGCGGCGCCGATCGCGCTGGCAGCGGGCCTGGTGTCGTTCTTCTCGCCCTGCGTGCTGCCGCTCGTTCCCGGCTACCTCTCCTACGTGACCGGCTTCTCGGCCGCCGACCTCGCCGACGCGCGCGGGGCCCGGCGCGGCCGGATGCTGGCGGGGGCGGCCCTGTTCATCCTGGGCTTCACCGCCGTCTTCGTCTCCGGCGGGGCGCTGTTCGGCCAGTTCGGCGACACGCTGAAGGAGCACCAGGCGGTCATCAGCAGGGTGCTCGGGGTGGTGACGATCGTCATGGGGCTGGCCTTCATGGGATTCGTGCCCGGCCTGAGCATGCGCGAGGTGCGGTCCCACCGCCGCCCGGTGATCGGGCTGCTGGGCGCGCCGATGCTCGGTGTGGTCTTCGGCGTGGGCTGGACGCCGTGCATGGGGCCGACGCTGGGCGCAGTCACCAACCTGGCGCTCAACCAGGCCGATGCCCAGCGCGGCGCCCTGCTGATGTTCTTCTACTGCATGGGCCTCGGCGTACCGTTCATCGTGGCCGCGGTGGCGTTCCGCCGGGCGCTGGGTGCTTTCGGCTGGGTCAAGCGGCACTACCCGCTCGTCATGCGGATCGGCGGCGGCATGCTCGTCGTGGTCGGTCTGCTGCTGGTCACCGGGGTCTGGGACTCGATGGTGAATGACCTGCAGTACCAGTTCGCCGACTTTCAGATCGGAATCTGACCCGTGAGCAAGACCACGACCGACAGCGGGCTGCCCCCGGCGACGGAGGCCGCGACCGAGGACGCGGCCGAGCGGCTGACCACCGCGCCGGTCGAGTCGGACGGGCCCACCGGCATGGGGGTGCTCGGCTGGCTGCGCTGGATGTGGCGTCAGCTGACCTCGATGCGGGTCGCGCTGATCCTGCTCTTCCTGCTGTCGCTGGCCGCGATCCCGGGCTCGCTGATCCCGCAGAACGGCCAGAACCAGTTCAAGGTCCAGACCTGGAAGACGCAGCACACCACGGTCGCGCCGGTCTACGAGAAGCTCCAGCTGTTCGACGTCTACAGCTCGGTCTGGTTCTCGGCGATCTACATCCTGCTGTTCGTCTCGCTGGCCGGCTGCATCGTCCCGCGCACCTGGCAGTTCGTCGGCGTGCTGCGGGCCGCGCCGCCGGCCGCGCCGCGCAACCTGACCCGGATGCCGGTCTACGCGGCCTGGCGCACCGACGCGGACGCCGAGGCGGTGAACGCCGCGGCGCACGCGCTGCTGCGCAGGCGCCGGTTCCGCGCGGACCTGGCGGGCGGTTCGGTGGCCGCCGAGAAGGGCTACCTGCGCGAGGTCGGCAACCTGGTCTTCCACCTGTCGCTGTTCGCGCTGCTCGGCGGCTTCGCCTGGGCGAGCCTGGCCAGCGGCACCGGCGGCAAGCTGATGGTGGGCGGCGAGGGCTACTCCAACACCATCACGCAGCTGGACGACTTCACCGGCTCGCGGTTCTACGGCACCGAGGACCTCGACCCCTTCTACCTGAAGCTGGACAGCTTCAAGTCGAGCTTCCAGACCAAGGGCGACCAGATCGGCGCCGCCCGCGAGTTCACCGCGAACGTCGAGTACTACGCGGGCAGCGACGCCTCCAAGCTGGCCAAGGGCACGATCGAGGTCAACCACCCGCTGGAGATCGGCGGCAGCAAGGTCTACCTGATCGGCCACGGCTACGCCCCGGTGATCACCGTGAAGAACGCCGCCGGCCAGGTGGTCTACACCGGGGCGACGCCGTTCCTGCCGCAGGACCCCAACCTGACCTCCACCGGCGTCATCAAGGTCTCCGACTACGGCGAGAAGGACGGCAAGAAGACCCAGATGGGCTTCTCCGGCTTCTTCCTGCCGACCGCCCCGGTGGCCTTCGACGCGAACACCGGCCCGCGCTCGCTCTTCCCCGGCGACGCCGACCCGGCGCTGGTGCTGAACGCCTTCGCGGGCGACCTCGGCACCGACTCCGGCCTGCCGCAGAACGTCTACCAGCTCAACACCAAGAACCTGACCCAGCTCCAGCAGGACGGCAAGATCGCCAAGGTCCGGCTGAAGCCCGGCCAGGCGTGGGAGCTGCCGGACGGCTACGGCTCCGTCACCTTCGAGGGCTACAAGCAGTGGGCCAGCTTCAACATCTCGCACCGCCCGGGCAACGAGATCGCCCTGGCCGGCGGCGTGCTGGCGATCCTCGGCCTGATCGGCTCGCTGTTCGTGCAGCGGCGCCGGATCTGGGTCCGCGCGGTGGCGCTGCCCGGCGGCGGCACCCTGGTCGAGCTGGCCGGGCTGGCCCGCAGCGAGTCGGCGAAGATCGCCGAGGAGCTGGCCGAGCTGGCGGTGGACCTCCAGGACGACGCCCCGGCGGTCGACGATCCGGATGAACAAGCAGACGAGCCCGGGGCCGACGAGGCCGACGAGGCCTCGGCACCCGCAGACCCCGCAGTCCCTGCCGACCAGAACTCCAAGGAGTAGACGGTGCACCTCGCCTCGGCGGTCGACCCCCAACTGGCCGACCTCTCCAACAAGCTGATCTATTCGGCCATGGCCGTCTACACGATCGCCATGCTCGCCCACATGTTCGAATGGACCTTCGGCAGCAAGGGCGCCGTCGCCGTCCGTTCGACCGCACAGGCGGGCAGCCTGGCCGAGACGGTCGCGGCCGCCGCCGAGCCCAAGGCCACGAAGAAGGTCACCATCACGGTCGCCTCGGCGGGCGGCGGCACCACCACGCTCACCCGCACCGCCCTGGCGGGCGAGGGTGCGACGGTGGTCACCAGCGGGCGCGGAGAGGACGAGGTGGACGGCCCGGGTGCGGCCGGCACCAGCGAGCGGGCCGACCTGGCCGGCCGGATCGCGGTCTCGCTCACCGTCCTGGGCGCCCTGCTGCACGCGGGCGGCGTGCTCACCCGCGGCCTCTCGGTCTCCCGCTGGCCGTGGGGCAACATGTACGAGTTCTCCTGCGCCTTCGCGCTGGCCATGACGGTCGCCTACCTCGGCCTGCTGGCCTCGAAGAAGCCCGTCCGCTGGCTCGGCCTGCCGGTCACCCTGGCCGTCGTGCTCACCCTCGGCATCGCCACCCAGGTGCTGTACACCGAGTCCGAGCAGCTCGTCCCGGCGCTGCACTCGTACTGGCTGGCGATCCACGTCTCCACCGCGATCATCTGCGGCGGCGCCTTCTACGCGGCGTTCATCGCGACGTTGCTGTACCTGGGCAAGGACTCCTTCGACCGGCGGATGGAGGCGGGCCTGACCACCGGCCCGCTCGGCACCGCGGCGTCCATCTGGCAGCGCCTGCCCGCCGCGTCCACGCTCGACAAGCTGTCGTACCGGATCAACGCGCTGGTCTTCCCGCTCTGGACGTTCACCATCATCGCGGGCGCGATCTGGGCCGAGGCCGCCTGGGGCAAGTACTGGGAGTGGGACCCGAAGGAGACCTGGTCCTTCATCACCTGGGTCGCCTACGCCTGCTACCTGCACGCCCGGGCCACCGCCGGCTGGAAGGGACGCAAGGCCGCCTACCTGGCCCTGGCCGCGTTCGCCTGCTGGCTGTTCAACTACTACGGGGTGAATATCTTCGTCACCGGAAAGCACTCCTACGCGGGGATCTGACCGGAGGAAAGCACCCACCGGCCCGGCGCTCCGCAGATCGGAAGCCGGGCCGAGGTGTGACAGGGGTAAGTCGTGCCGGCCAACCCGAGCCGGCACGGGGAGGAACGAGGAGGAAATCGCGCGATGGAGTGCGACGAGGTCATGCTGACCGTCCGAATCACCGCCGCCGAGCGCACGCTGCTCCGCAGGCTCGCCCAGGGACACCGCAGCGACGTGTCCGAGGTCGTGGCCGACGGCCTGCTGGACATCATCCCCACGCTCAGCACGCAGGCGGACGCCTACCGGCTGCTGGGCGCCCTCACGGCCCCCGCGCCGTGCGCCCTGACGGTCTGGCTGCCGACCCCGCTGGCCGACCTGCTGGTCCCGGGCGCCGCCCGGATCGCCCAGGTGACCCAGGTCCGGATCGGTTCGGCCAGCGCCATGCTGGGCGCCGCGCTGCGGCTCTGGCTGGCCCAGGACCCCGGCCGGCTGGCCGCCAACCTCAGCGTGATGCACGCCGGCCGCCCGGCCGCGCTGGTCGCGGCCTGAGCCCGGCGGACCGCGGCGCGGCCGACGGCGGGTCAGCTGGCGAGCGGAAGGCCCGGAGCGCGGTCCGGCCCCGCCGGGCGGCCGTCGAGGGCCTCCCGGCGGGTCGCGCCGCCGTCGACCGGCGCGGTGACCAGCCGGCACTCGGCGGCGGTCCGGCCGTCCTGGACCAGCTGAACCCGCACCGGCACCCGCTCGGGGCTGTTTCCGAGGCCGGTGCCGGGTTCGCGGACCGCCTGCACCAGGCAGGGCCGGTCCAGCTCGATGAAGCGGCTGAACGAGGAGACCAACTCGACCGGCACCACCCGCTCGGGGTGCCGCAGCCGCTGCGCGGCCTGCCGGGCGGCCTCCAGTACGAGCATCCCGGGCACGTGGTCCGGGGCGCGGTCGAACAGCACGGGGTGGCGGGCGTCGGCCCGCAGCAGCCAGCTGCCCGGCACCGGCGACGGTCCGAGGACGACGTCGGCGGCCCGCTCGCGGCCGACCAGCTCGGGCGCGGTGGGGGCGTCGGGGAGCCAGGGCCCGGCGGGCCGGTTCCCGGCCCCGCGCAGCCGGGCGTAGGCGACGGGGGAGAAGACCCGCAGCTGCCCGGAGGCATGGCCGACCGGCCGGCCGTCCCGCCGGATCTCGGCGTGCACCCGCAGCGAGGCCAGCCGGCCGTGCCGCATCCGGACGTCGTGGCAGCCGACCTCCAGCATCAGCGAGGCGGGCGCGGCGGTGACGGCGAGCGCTTCCAGGCCGGCCGGGCCGAGCGTGTAACAGAGCTCGTCCAGCGTGAACTCGTGGCCGTCCGGCACGCCGAAGCCGACGTGGCCGATCAGCAGCCCGGCCTGCCGGACGGTCTCGGCCAGCAGGACCGGGTCGTGGTGCCGGTCGCCGGGCAGCCGGTAGAAGCCGTGCAGCCGGGGCCACTGCGCGCCGAGCAGGAAGTCGTAGGGGCCGGTCGCCTGCCAGCCGGTGATGAGCACCTCGGAGACGGCGGAGCGGTGGACCAGATGCCGGGAGACGGTCCGCTCGTGGAAGTCGTAGCCGGGACCGGGGTGGGGATACGGACCGTGGTCATCCGGTTCTACGATCAATGGCATGACGGGCCCCACTCCCGGGTGTCGGTCGACCTGCCGCGCGGGCGGCCTTCACAAAACATACAGACCACCCGGTTTGCGCCCTGCAAGCGGGGTCACCGCTGCCGGGTACTTGGCGTGATCACGTTACCCGGCCGCTGGGCTGCGGGAACGTCCGGCAGGGAGAGGGCAGACCTTGGGCGGGGGTCGGTCCCCGCTGGACGGCGGGGGCCACCGAGGGGCTAGATTAGATACCAACCATGCGGTTTCGGGCGGGCCGTCCGCATGCGAGGCGTCGCGCCACCGACGGCGGCGCCCTGACAGCAGCCGGGCGAGCCGGGATCTCGCCGAGGCCGAGGCCGGAGGGGCCAGTGGTCAAACAGGAACGTGCGGGGAGGACCAGGCAGGCCGTGCTGCTCGCGGCCGCGGACACGTTCGCCGAAGCCGGATTCGAGTCGGCCAGCCTGGTCGACATCAGCCGCCGCGCAGGGGTCAGCAAGGGCGCGCTCTACTTCCACTTCGTCTCCAAGCAGGCGCTGGCCGACGGCGTCCGTGCGGCGGCCGCGCGCGAGATCGGCTCGGCCGCCCTGCGGGCCCGGCGCGGCGCCGGCCCGGCCGTCCAGGGCCTGATCGACTTCTCCCACGAGCTGGCCCGGCTGCTCCGCGAGGACGTGGTGGTCCGGGCCGGCGTCCAGCTCGCCCAGGGTGCCCGGGGCGGCGCCGCAGCCGCCTGGCAGAGCCTCACCGCCGCCTTCCGCCGGCTGCTGGACCGGGCCGCCGACGCGGGCGAACTGCGCCCCGGGGTGGACGGCCGGCAGGCCGCCGAGCTGCTCACCACCCTGGCGGCGGGGCTGGTACTGCTCGCACCCGAGGACACCGGCCGGCTCCGGCCGGAGGCGTTGCACACCCTGTGGACGGCCGCCCTGCCCGCCCTGGTCCCGGCGGACCACTGCTCGTCCTACCGCACCTGAGGCCGCACCGCCTGCCGTCCTGACGCACCCGGCGTCCCGCCGCCTGCCGTCCCGCCGGACCCCGGGGCGCGCGGGTTCAGGAGCTCCCCGGCGTCCGCTCGGCCACGCTGAGCCGGGCGAGCGCGTGCGGCTGGACGAGGCCGGGCAGCAGCAGCGTCCAGAAGTCGGCCATCCGCTGGAGCAGGTCGCGGCGGCCGCTCAGCACCTGCGAGCTGAGCTGGATCCCGGTCACCGCGCCCGTGATCACCCCGGCCGCGGCCGCCACGTCCAGGCCCGGGTGCAGGTCGCCGGCCTCGCGGGCCTGCTCCAGCAGCCCGCGCGCCGCGTCCGACCAGCCCTGGTAGGCCCCGACCTGCGGCTGGGTGAAGCTGCCGTGCTCGATGGTCAGCCGGATGCTGCCGCGCACCATCGGGTCCTCCAGCAGGGCGTGTGCGAAGGCGTAACCGAGGTCGATCAGGGTCTGCACCGGGCTGTCGGAGGTCGGCTCCCAGGTCGCGAGCCAGGCGCCCTGGCCCTCGATGACGGCCAGCGCCAGCTCCTCCTTGGAGCGGAAGTGGAAGTACAGCGCGCCCTTGGTGACGCCGGCCCGCTCCAGGATCTCCGACATCGTGGCGGCGGCGTAGCCGCGTTCGTCGAACACCTCGGCCGCAGCGAGGAGTACCGCCTGGCGGGTCGCCAGCGCCCGGGCCTGCCTGGCCATCGCAGCCTCCCTGGAAAGTTCTCGTGCTCGGCAGCGGCCGATCCTATGGGGAGGTGCCGGGGCGGCGGGCCGCATACCGTCCAGTAGGTATTCTACCGAGCCGCCTGCGGCCGGACCGGCCCTGCCGGGCGGGGCCGCGGACGCCGACGGCCGGCCACCCCGAAGGGTGACCGGCCGTCGGTCGGGTGCTGCGGAGCCGTCAGGCGGCCTGCTGCCAGCTGACCGGCGAGAAGTAGGCCGGGCGGCGCTCCAGCCGGTGCCAGGTGGCGATCGGCTCGACCGGCGCGGCCGCGGCCGCGGCCTGCTGGGCGGCCGCGGCGCGGGCCATCAGCACGGCGGTCAGGGCCGCGAGCTCCTCGTCGGAGAGCGAGCCGCGGACGATGCGGAAGGAAGGTTCGGCGGAAGCGGTCATGGTGTGGTTTTCTCCCCCGGCACGTTACTGGTGAATGGTCAGCTGAACGGCGCTGCTACATCGGCGGGTTGCCGTGCTTGCGGCTGGGCAGATCGGCGTGCTTGGTGCGGAGCATGGCGAGCGAGGTGGCGAGGACCTGGC